>JBPCMH010000095.1:0-12165 GCA_051002495.1 Acidimicrobiales bacterium | reverse complement strand
CCGACGTTTCTTTCGGCTCCTGTACATGCGGCGTTGCTGAGGGGGTTCTGACCCTTCTTCGACGGCCCCCGAAGTCCCCGCCCGGGGGAGCGGGCCAGGCGGCGGATCCCGGCGACCGCTCAACGGGAACCAGGTGGCGGGAACCTGTTCTCCGTTCAGCGTTCACCATATCGCGTGTGCCGCCCCTTTCTGCCAACTGCAAGGGACTAAGAACCTGCCACGTCTGGCCGAGTTCGGCAAGTTCCCTGGTCAACCCCCTGAGCCGATTGAAGCCGACGGACAAAAGTCCTGAAGGACGCAGGATTCGCATTGGGGCCGGCGGGCTGTGCACACCTGGCGGCCGTGGAGGATTAGTCGGAGACTGAACAGACCCCGGAATTTGGCCGGTACAAGTTCGTTGAGCGCGGCCTCGGCCTTGACCGGATCCTCGGTGTCGACAAGCTCGAGGCGACGGCTCAGGCGGCCGACGTGGGTGTCGACGGGAAGGCCGGGGAGCCCGAAGGCGACGCTGCGCACCACGTTCGCCGTCTTGCGGCCGACACCGGGCAGCTTGACGAGGTCGGCCATCGAACGCGGCACCTCGCCGTCGTAGTCGTCGCCGAGGGCCGCGGCCATGCCTTGGATCGACCGGGCCTTCTGCCTGAAGAACCCGGTCGCGTGCACGACGTCTTCAACCTCCTCCACCGGCGCGGCGGCGAGCTCAGCCGGTGTTGGCCAACGGCGAAACAGCTCGGGCGTCACCCGGTTCACCATCTCGTCGGTCGACTGCGCCGAGAGAATCGTGGCGGTCAGCAACTCGAACGGGTTTCGATGTTGGAGCGCGCATAGGGCGCGTTCGTCGCCGGGATACTCATCGGCCAACCGCTCCGCGGTGACCCTCGCCCGGCCTTTGGCTGTCCTCGGTCTCGCCACGGCCGGTGCAGGTTAGGGGCCGCGACGAAACTACTTGCCTGATTTTTGTGTCTTCACCCCAGGTCCAGGCGATCCGACTGCGCAAGTAGTTTCGTCGTGGTGCCTTAGTGTCGCCCTCGTGCACCGCCTCGAGATCAAGCGGCAGATGGGCGATGACGACATCGCCGCTGTCGGAGCGCTGGTCGCGGCGGCCAGAGCCCATGACGGCCACGAGCCCATGGGCGAACACCAATGGCTCGACCTGGTCCACGGAGGACGGCAGGGCTTCGCCGGACTGGTGGCCTGGAGCCCTGAGCACGAGCATCCGATCGCTTATTCACAGGTCAGCAAGGGTCCGACCAGTTGGGCCCTGGAGTTCGTCGTCGACCCGCATCACCGCGGCAGGGAGGGCTGGAAGGTCGCGCAACAACTCCTTGAGCAGGCGCTGGAAGTGGTCGCCGAGCAAGGAGGCGGCCACGTACACCTGTGGGTGCCAAAGCCGAGCACCGCGACCGACCGCGTGGCCACCTCGATTGGCCTGCAACGTGGCCGCGAACTTCTGCAGATGCGCCGTGCGCTTCCAGTTCACGGCGACCACCATCTCGCCGTCCGACCCTTTCAGCCGGGCAAAGATGAACGGGCATGGCTCGAGGTCAATAACCGGGCCTTCTCCTGGCACCCCGAGCAGGGTGGCTGGGACCTCGAGACGCTGACGGCGCGGCAGAGCGAAGACTGGTTCGACCCCGCCGGATTCCTTCTGCACGAACGCGACGGCCGCCTCGCAGGATTCTGTTGGACCAAGGTCCACCACGCCCACCAACCTCCACTCGGCGAGATCTACGTGATTGCCGTCGACCCCGAGTTCCACGGCGAGGGCCTCGGCCGGTCACTCGCGATCGCCGGACTGAACCACCTCCATGCCGAAGGCCAGAGTGTCGGGATGCTCTATGTCGACGCGGACAACAAGTCTGCGGTGTCGCTGTATGAGTCACTCGGCTTCACCGTCGATCACACCGACCGCGCCTATACCGGTGACGTGGTTCCCAAGAGCGAGCCGATCACGTAGGGAACACCGGCGGCCAAGCTGGCAATCACGAGCTGTCGGATCGCCGAGGTGGCGGCCGACCGACCGGTGAACCTGGCCAGGGCCGACCCGATGGCGATTGCGCCGATCGCGCCGAGCACGAGGGACATGACGATGGCCTTGGTGCCCGACACGAAGAACCACGGGACGAGAGGCACGATGGCGCCGAGCGCGAACGTGACGAACGATGTCAGGGCGGCGGGGATCGGCTGACCGAGCTCGGAGGGATCGATGCCTAACTCCTCGCGGGCGTGGGTCTCCAGCGCCAACTCTGGGTCGCTCATCATCTCCGCGGCCAACCGGTCGGCGGTGCCAGCTTCCACCCCGCGGTTCCGGTAGATCTGGGCCAGCTCGCGCTGCTCGACATCGGGCCGCCGGGCGATCTCGATCCGCTCCATCTCAAGCTCGGCCTCGAGCAACTCAGCCTGCGCCTTCATCGAGACGTACTCGCCGGCGGCCATCGAAAAGGCGCCGCCAATAAGGCCGACGATCCCGGCCAGACGAACGACGCTCGGCGCCGGGCTGGCGCCGGCCACTCCGAGGACGAGGGCGATGTTGGACACCAGGCCGTCGCTCACGCCAAACACGCCGGCGCGAGCAGTGCCGCCCTGCACGTTGCGGTGATGGTGCTCCAGCGGCTCGGTCGGACCGTGTTCGCTTCTCGCCGGGCTGTCTTCCATGGGAACACCGTATCGAAGTAACCCCGTGTTGCCGGACCAAAGAATCGCGTCGCCGGACCGGAGAAATCGGTTCCCGGAACAGAAGAATCGGTCTTCGGCGCCCCTACCCTGGGGCGTGTGGCTCTCCAACGATCTCGATTCGACCTGACCGTCGATGACGTCGCGCTCCTGCTCGACGACGAGCCGAGCTACCGCGTCGACCAGGTGTGGGACGCGCTGTACGCACAGGGGATCGACCCGGCGACGGCAACCAACCTGTCGAAGGCGCTCCGGGTGCGGTTGGCCGAGCACCCGGCGTTCGAGCTCGCGCTCAGGCCGCGGCACGAGTCGATCACCCCCAACGGAGACACGGTGAAGTGGCTCTGGGACTTACACGACGGCCGACAGATCGAGACCGTGCTCATGCACTACCGCGACCGATCCACCGTCTGCGTGTCGTCCCAAGCGGGCTGCGCGATGGGGTGCGGGTTCTGCGCGACCGGACAGGCTGGCTTCGATCGCCACCTCACCGTGGGCGAGATCCTCGAACAGGTGGTGAGGGCCCGCACGACTGCGGCTAGCGACAACCGACGCCTGTCGAACGTGGTGTTCATGGGCATGGGGGAACCCATGGCCAACTTCGACGCGGTGTGGGAGGCGGTCGGACGCATACATCGCGATCTCGGCCTGTCAGCCCGCAACATCACGATCTCGACCGTTGGGCTCGTGCCCGGCATTCGTCAACTCGCTCAGCAGGACTTGCCCGTCACGCTCGCCGTATCGTTGCACGCGGCCAATGACACCCTCCGGGACGACCTTGTGCCGATCAATCGTCGCTACCCGATCGCCGAGATCGTGTCGGCGTGCCGGGCCTGGCGGCGGGCCCGTAACCGCCGCCTGTCCTTCGAATGGGCTCTGATCGACGGCGTGAACGACCGCGGCCAGGATGTCCGCGAACTCGCCGGTCTGGCCATCCCGCTGGGTGCGCACGTCAACCTCATCCCGCTGAACCCCACGCCCGATTACGCCACTCCGGGAACCCCGCCTGATCGGGTGGCGGGGTTCCGTGACGCTCTGGTGTCGGCCGGTGTGAACGCCACCGTGCGACGCAACCGCGGGACCGACATCGACGCGGCCTGCGGACAGTTGAGAGCGACGGTCGGCGCCGGCTCGGTCCCGGTTGCGTTCACCCGCCTGACAGACTGACCCGCATGGAATCCCGTCGCTGGGTCAACCAGTCCCAACCGCAGACGCTGGTCATCGCTACGTTCCTGTTGTACTTCACCGCGGGCTTCACGCTTCTCTTCTTTGGTGACCGGTTCATGTACCAAGCTGCCGCCTGCGGACGGTCGCTCACCTGCGGCATTGGTGGGCAGGTCGACCTGCTGAGGTTGGTTCTCCCCGCCATCGCCGGGGCGGCGGCGTACGGAATCGCCAACGAGTTCGGGTGGTCCTGGCTGTTGGGGATCGCGGCTGCGGCCGTGCCGCTGGCCGCCAGGCTCTTGGCTTCGGCCCGGCTCGAAGTGAGCCCGCTGTCGTTCGACGTGATCAGCCTGCTCTTCGACGGCGCCCTCCTCGCCTTGCTGGTTCACCCGCAGTCGCGCGAGTACCAGCGCATCTGGTTCACCGGCGGGGGCCAGCGAAGGCGACGCTGAACGCCCACGAACTCGGTCCGTCAGGCTCGGATCTCTATCAGGATCGGGCTGGCGACCAACCGGGTCACCTGGGCCTTGTCGCACCAGCGCTGACCATTGACATCGGACGTGCGGATGCTTTCCTTCGGACATCGGTCGAAGAACGCGGTCGCGCGGTAGTCCCCTGGTAGGTCGCCTCGTCGCCCGGCTCAAGTTCAAGGACGCCCGTCGTCGGCATTGAGCCATAGTTAACTTTGACGTCGCAGGTGCGGTCGGTCCAGACGGGCGTCTCGTTGCTCGCGCCGTACATCGCGAACGTGTGGTCCTGATTGGTGTCGTAGACGATCGGCTCCGAGCCGACATTCCGCACGGTGAACTTGAACACGATCTCGTCGCGGGACCCGTAGACCAAATGGCCGCCGACGACCAAGGTCAGGCGAGCCCCAGATGCGTCGTCTCGGACGCTCCTATTCGCGACCGTTGCAGATCGGTTGGCCGTGCTGGGCGGCGTCGCCTTGGGTTGGGCAACGCTCGTAGTGGGCGACCGCTCAGCGGTCGGCTGGGTTGTCGTGCTCGACGGCGTGGTGACTCGAACCTCAGCGGACTGCGGTGCGTCTGCGCCGAACCCCCCGCACGCGGCAACGACGAGACCAACCACAAGAATTGCCGCCCACCACCTCTGCCTCCGCACGGGGCCAAGCATTGCATGCTCGGTCAAGGAACGACTGGCACTGTGGTGCTCGTGCTGGTGCTTGTCGACGTCGACGAGGTCGAGGTCGAGGTCGAACTTGACGCAGACGCAGACGGGACGGTGGAGGTGGTGGTCGACGACGTCGGGGCGGGCGCGGCCTGCGCGTTACCGATCACGGCATCATCGCGGAGATCGACGAAGATCCGATTCGCGTCGGCCCCGAGCAAGACCACCGAGCCGCCGCCCGCGGTTCCCAGGCGGCCGGGCAGCACCAAGTTGGTCACTCGGTCGGGGTCGATGCGACGGCCGAGCGCGGCCATCTCCGGGAGGGCGGACAGCGGCGCGTCGAGCACAACATGGCGGCGCAGCACAGTGATCCACCGCCCGAGATCGGCGTCGTCGGCCACTTCGCTCCGCATCTTTGCCAATGCAGCCAAGATCACGAGCCCCTGATTCTGAGATCGGCTGAAGTCGCCGGCGGGCACATCCATCCGGTTTCGTGAGAAGGCCAAGGCTTGGCCGCCGGTGAAGTGATGCCACCCCTTGGCGAAGCGCGCGCCTGAGAACCGATCGTTCATCGCCCGGTCGACATGGACGTCGACTCCGCCCAGCTCATCGACCATGCGCTGGAGGCCGACGAATCCGGTGAGGACGTAGTAGTGGACGGGCAGCCCGGTGAGGCTCCGGACGGTGTCGGCCAAGAGCTTCGGTCCTCCCCGGGCAAGCGCGTCGTTGATCTTGGCCCGGCGACCTCCTGGGAGTTCGACCCAAGAGTCGCGAGGGAACCCGACGATGGTCGCCTGGCCGGTAGAAGGATTAACTGCGATCAGGTGAATCGAGTCGGCCCGCGTGCGCTCCAACGACTCTCCGGGCCTGGCGTCGGAGCCGATCACGAGCACGAAGCGCAGCCCAGGAGCAACCGCGATCGATGAGTTGAACGGGATGGCGGGCCGGAACGGGCGACCGTTAGCCGGTGCGAGCGAGACGACGCCGCCGCCACCGAGTCCGCCTCCACCTGCAGGGGGCGTGGTTTCGTCCGGCACAATCTGAGGTGCTTCGAGCGGGATAGTGGTCGCCCCATGGAACATGCCGACGACGACGGCATCGGCGGCGGGGCGCCGATTGACCGTGACAGAGACGCCGCCGACGATGAGTCCACCGACCACGCCGGCGATCGCGATAGTTCGAGTGGGGCGACGCACCCCTTCACCGTACGATGCGGCCCATGGGTGATCGCGGCAATCCCTCCAAGCAGTGGCTGGTAGCGCCCGGTACCGAACTCGACGTGAGCTCGATGCCGACCGACACCACGCACGGTGCGCCGGGACCAAAAGACGAGACCAACGGGGCCAGCGACGAACTGCGTGAACGTCTCACGACCTTGCAGGAAAAACTGTGGGCCGAGAACGAGCAAAGCCTTCTCGTGGTCCTTCAGGCCATGGATGCCGGCGGCAAGGATGGCACCATCAGGAAAGTCTTCGAGGGCGTTAACCCCCAAGGGTGTCGGGTGACCTCATTCAAGGTTCCCACCGATGAGGAGCTCGAGCACGACTTCTTGTGGCGAGTCCACAAGGCGACACCGCGGAGGGGCGAGATCGCCATCTTCAACCGGAGCCACTACGAAGACGTGCTGGTCGTTCGCGTTCACGACCTCGTCCCCGAATCCGTGTGGCGGCCGCGGTATCACGCGATCAACGAGTTTGAGGCAAATCTCACTGCCGCCAGCACAAGGATCGTGAAGTTCTTCCTGCACATCTCCCTGGAGGAGCAGGTCGAGCGCTTCCAGTCCAGGCTCGATGAGCCGGGCAAGCAGTGGAAGTTCAGCCTGGGCGATCTGGATGAGCGCAAGCGGTGGCCCGATTACCAGGCAGCCTTCAGCGACGCGATCGCCGCGACCAGCACCGAGCATGCGCCGTGGTACGTCATCCCGGCCGACCGGAAGTGGTACCGCAACTTCGCGGTACTGACCACGCTGGTTGAGACGTTGGAGTCGATGGACCCCCGATACCCCGAACCCGATGATGATCTGACCGGCGTGGTCATCAAGTGAGTTCGCCCTTCAACCTTGCGTCGATCTTCGAAGCCGTGGTCGACGAGGTACCCGATCGCGAAGCGCTGGTCTGCGGCGAGCGCCGACTCACTTATGCGGAGCTCGACGAACGAGCCAACCGGCTCGCCTCCCACCTGACGGCAAAGGGTCTCGGCGCTGGCGACTGGGTTGGGCTTGATCTCACGAACGGCACTGAGTACCTCGAATCGATGCTGGCTGCCTACAAGATTCGCGCCGTGCCGTTCAACATCAACTACCGGTACACCGCCAGCGAAATCGCGTACCTGCTGCGCGACGCAAACGCGACGGCACTCATCCACGACGAAGCGTTCGCGCCCGTAGCTGACGAGGCGTGCGCCGAGGTTGGAAGCGTGCGCCTCCGGCTTCCCCGCGGCGAGGCCTACGAGTCGGCCCTGGCCAAGGCCGCGCCGGGAAGGCCCAACGTGAACCGATCCGGCGACGACCACTACGTGCTCTACACCGGCGGCACCACGGGACAGCCGAAGGGAGTGCTGTGGCGTCACGAGGACATCTTCTTCGGAGCGCTCGGAGGAGGCGCGGCCGACGGAGTCGCGGCGACGTCGGTGGCAGAAGTGGCGGCGCGGGCCAAGGACGGGCTGCGCCGTCGGACCCTTCCGGCGTCACCGTTCATGCACGGCACCGGTCACTGGATGGCGTTCTCAACCTTCTTCGCCGGCGGCAGCGTGGTGGTGGCGGACTTCGCTGGCCTTCAGCCCTCCGCGCTGTGGGATCTGGCCGTCGCCGAGTCGGTGACCTTTCTGGTCATCGTGGGTGATGCCTTCGCCCGACCCTTGGTCGAAGAGCTGCAGACGGGAAGCAAGCGCGACCTATCCGGGCTAAGCGTCATCCTGTCGGGCGGCGCAATTCTTTCCCCGTCGGTAAAGGCCGAGCTCAGCGCGGCGCTTCCGTCGACGTTGATCGTCGACGGCTTCGGAGCGTCGGAGACCGGCGGTCAGGGGCAGATGGCGGCCGCGCCCGGTGATGTCGGGCCACCCCGCTTTAGAGTCAACGGCGAGACGACGGTGCTCGACGACGAGATGAGGCCGGTCGCTGCGGGGTCTGGCGTCGTCGGTCGTCTCGCCCGGCGTGGACGAATTCCCATCGGGTACCACAACGATCCAGAGAAGACCGCCTCCACGTTCCCGGAGGTCGACGGTGTGCGATGGGCGGTCCCCGGCGACCTTGCCACCGTCGATGCCGACGGCACCATCGTGGTCTTCGGTCGAGGTTCGGTATCGATCAACACCGGCGGGGAGAAGGTGCATCCCGAAGAAGTGGAAGCCGTTCTGAAGTCACACCCCGCGGTGTTCGACGCCGTCGTGGTCGGTGTGTCCGACGCGCGATGGGGAGAGCGGGTGGCCGCGGTCGTGCAGGTGCGTGAGGGCCACGCAATGCCCACCGTCGATGTCCTGGCCGCCCACTGTGGCGTGACGTTGGCCGGCTACAAGGCCCCCCGCACTTTGGTCGTCGTCGATCGGGTGGTGCGGCAACCGTCCGGCAAGCCCGATTATCGCTGGGCAAAGGCCGCGGCCGAGCAGGCCGAAACCGAGCAGGCCACCGTCGGTTGAGGCACCATCAGCCGAGAGCGGTCGTGCGCTGCAGCCATCCCCGGGCGATCGTGAACGTGTCGCCTTGGACGCTCGCTTGCCCGAGGTGCAGGCGTCGAGCGCCTGCGGGATAGCTCACCGCCCCGGCAGGCCAGGCGTGATAGCCAACGACCAGCTCGCCGGTCAGGGTGCGGAACGGCGCCGGGCTGCCGGGACCGGCCTCGGACTCCCCGGCGGACAGCACCGGACCCCGGCCCGTGCGGCGACACGGTCCAAGCGGCGTGGAACACACCGCGTGCCCGATGGCGTAGGCCGCGGTCTCCCATCGGTTCGCCGAGTAGAGGAGGTGAAATCGACCATCGACCTCCACCATCGCCGGACCCTCGATGATCGGTTCCTCCCACGGTGCCGCGGTAGCCAGCAACTCCGATCTCGCGCCAACCAGCTGCTGGCCGTCATGCGCTAGCGCCTGGGCCCACAACCTCGTCGGCTCACCCCCGATGGTGCCCTCGCTCTTCCACAAGAGCCAGGTCGACCCGTCACCGGCAACGAAGGGCTCCGGATCAATCGAGCCGCCCCGATCCATCTGGCAGACCAGCGGTTCGGTCGATCCGTCCACGTACGGTCCGCCGACGACAACGCTGGTTGCGTGGCTGATGCACTGGAGGCCGGTCGCGGCATGGCGAGTCGTATAGAACAAGACGAAGCTCGCTGGTCGCACCAGCACCGACGGCGCCCACACCCATCCCCACTCAGCCCAAACCGGGAGCCGAGGCAGTGCGTCGGGTTCCAATCGCCAAGTGCGGAGGTCAGTACTGGACAGCACCTGCACTTGTCTGTCCGCAGCCTGGGTTCCGAACGCCCAATACCGTCCAGCGTGCACGGTGATGGACGGGTCGGGGAAGTCGGCCGGGTGCACCGCGGCGCTTGATTCGACCTTGGCAGCCGGCGCTACGCCGGCGCCGGAACGGTTCGGACGCTTCGGCGGCGATTTGGCGGGATCGAGCCCCGCCGAAGCGGGCGGCCGGACCGGCCGGACCCCCGCCGTGCTACCGGCGTTGGCGTCGGACGCCGGCAGGTCGGCAGTCGGGACGGCGATCGTGCTCGCCGGCGCAGGGAGCACGCCGTCCCACCATGGTTGTCTGGCCGAACCAATGGTCAGCCCCGGACGGACAGGCTGATCGCGGCCGATTGAGGCCATTCCGGCGGCGATCATCCCGGCGACAAGTGTCGCCAGGCTGATCACCACCATCGAGCGGCGGCTCCGTGGTCTGCGGATGAGCATCGGTCGTGGCTTCTCCGGCGAGGCGGAGAATCCCTTTTTCCGGGCTCCCTCAGCGATCCTGGCTCCTCAGCGATCCTGGAGACTTCGCAGGGCCTCGACGAAGGCTCTGGCCTCGTCCCTCGCCGCCCGCAGGTGACGCCTGGCCTGCTCATGAGGCCATGACCAGCGAAGTGTGAGGGAAGTGTGAGGGCGCGATCCTTGCGAGACTCAGGCCTCGGGAGGGTGGTCGCGACAACGGGCCTCGACGAGGCCCGGGTTGACCGCTACCTCCTGCAGCCGTCGGCCGCAGCGCCGACAGAAGCGGGGCACCTGGGCGCCTTCGCCGCGATGGCACTCTCCGACGCACCGAGCGACGGGTCGACCGCATCCGGCGCAAAATCCCGTTTCGTCATCGCCAACCACGGGCGTGACGATAGGCCGGAGACGGCCTGGCGGGAGCAGGCCCCAACTGCGTGTGCCATGGGGGCAACTCCTAAGGTGGCCTTGTGACTGAGGTCCGCCTCCCCGACCCCGAGTTCCTTCCAGAAGGAGACGAGAAGGTACGAGCCGTGCGGGCGATGTTCGATTCGATCGCGCCGCGCTACGACCTGGTCAACAGGGTCATGACCTTCGGCATGGATCGGGGCTGGCGACGCCGGGCGGTACGCGATCTGGCGCTGCGACCGGGATCCCGAGTGCTCGACCTGGCGACCGGGACCGGTGACCTATGCCGCGAACTCACCAAGCATCGGCTCGAGCCAATCGGGGTCGACCTTTCTTGGGGAATGCTGGCCCACGCCCGTACGGAAGCTCCGCTGCTCCAAGCCGACGCCCTCCGACTCCCCCACCCCAGCCGCCTCCTTGACGGAGCCGTGAGCGGGTTCGCCCTGCGCAACTTCGCCGAGCTTCCCGCGTTCTTCCGCGAGCTCGGTCGAGTCATCAGGCCGGGGGGCCGCATCGCGCTGCTCGACGTGGCCGAACCGGCGAACCCCATCCTGCGAGCCGGCCATGCCGTCTACTTCGGTCGGGTCGTACCAATCATCGGGGGCCTGCTCTCGGACGGGGCCGCCTACCGGTATCTCCCGAAATCGGTCGCGTACCTTCCTGCGCCCAACGACATGCTCGAATCGCTGTGTTCGGCTGGCTTCGAGGCCGTCGATCGGACTCTCCTGTCCGGCGGGATCACCCAACTCATCACCGCAACGAGGTCGTGACGTGACCCTCCTGGCTCTAACCCGGCTCCTCGATCACCCGGTCGAACTGATCCGCGTGGCCGGGCCGGGCGGATACCTGCTGCCGGGCCATGCGCCGGGTACCGGTTTGGCTGGTCGCGGCGTGGCGCTTCGGGTCTCCCTTGATGGCGAGGCCATCGCTGACGGAGATGCTGCTGCGGACCAAGTCAGTCAGACGCTGATGGCAATCGAAACCGACGACGCCGTAATGCGGCCGGGCACGGGGCCAGTCGCGGTCGGCGCGCTGCCGTTCGCGCCCGGCAGGCCCAGCGAACTCGTCATTCCTCAGATGCTTGTCGGCACCGACGGCGAACGCAGTTGGGTTACCAGCATCGCGCCAAGCGGAAGCGCCGCCCATGACTTCGACCTCACTTCGCTCGTGGATGACGTCCCTCCCCCCATCGCGCCAGACGGCTTCACGCTGACCTCGACCGTTCCGCACGAGAAGTGGTGCAAGTTGATCGAGGACACGCTCGGACGGATCGAATCGGGCGCGTTGACCAAGGTTGTCCTTTCGAGGGAAGTGGTCGTCGAGGCCAACCGCGAGATCCCGATCGTCACCGTTCTTGAACGACTGAGGGCGCTGTATCCGAGCTGTCACCAATTCCTTGTTGACGGCTTTCTTGGCGCCAGCCCAGAGCTGCTCGTCGCCCGCACCGGACGCACCGTTCGGTCCCACCCGCTGGCAGGAACGCTCGCCCACAGCGGTGACGCGCAAGCCGATGAGAAGGCGGCAACCCAGTTGATGGGATCGGTCAAGGACCGGTGGGAGCACGGCCTCGTTGTGGATGCGGTTGCCAACACCCTCCGGCCGCACTGCGACCACCTTGAGGTGCCCGATGCCCCATCCATCGTGTCGCTGCGAAATGTGATGCACCTTGGCACCGAACTTGTGGGAAGTCTTTCCGACGGGGCAACGGCGTTGGCGCTGGCCCTCTCGCTCCACCCCACCCCCGCCGTCGGAGGAACGCCGACTGATGCCGCGGTTGCCTGGATCGACGAGGTTGAGGGCATTGCCCGGCGGCGGTTCGCCGGTCCGGTCGGGTGGGTCGACAAGGCCGGCGATGGAGGGTTCGTGGTCAGCATTCGCTC
>JBPCMH010000094.1:0-3166 GCA_051002495.1 Acidimicrobiales bacterium | reverse complement strand
GCCTTATCCTTCTGGGCGATCTCGTCTCGCTCGGCGAACTCGGGAAGGATCTTCGTGCCGAAGAGTTCGAGCGACTCCATGATGTCCTCGTGCCGGTTCTTGCCGGCCTGTGACACGAAGATGATCTGGTCGACGCCCATCTCCTCGTAGCGCAGCAAGAACTCTCGGATCTGCTCTGGGGTGCCAACCGCGCCGCGCAGCCCGCTGAAGTTGTCGGCCGCGATCTTGGCCCCAAGCCGCTCTTGCTGGATGGCCGCGGCGTCCACGGAGTAACCCTGTGCGTCGCGCTTCTCCACGAACTCTGCCCACACGTCGGTCTTGCCAGGTTGGTGCTCGCCGAAGACGTAGTAATGGGCGAGGGAGTAACCGAAGAAGTTGGCACCTTCGAGGCCTCGTCGCATCGCCTCCTGCTCGTCCTCGTGACACATGAACGTCGTCACGCAGGCCACGTTGGGGTTGACCGACGCTCCGACGGGAACACCTTCGTTCTCCAGCGTCGTGTAGTAGTCGGTCACCCAGTGCCTGGCTTCCTCCGGGTCGATGAAGGCGAACGTGAGCGCCCCAATCCCCTTCTGGGCGGCGAGGTGGATGGTGTCGCGCCGCGAGCAGGCCACCCACAGCGGAGGGTGTGGCTTCTGGACCGGCTTTGGGACGACGTTGCGGGGCGGCATCTGAACGAACTTGCCGTCGACGCCGGTGAAGGGCTCCTCGGTCATGCACCGCACTGCGACCTCAAGGCCCTCGAGCCATTGCTCGCGCTTCACGGACGGGTCAATCTTGAACCCGCCGAGTTCTGCTTCCGAGGACGACTCGCCGGAACCGAACTCGACCCGTCCGTTCGACACCAGGTCGAGGGTCGCCAAACGCTCGGCGGTCCGGGCCGGGTGGTTGTAGAACGGCGAGGTCTGCACGATGCCGTGGCCGAGCCTGATGTTCTTCGTGCGCTGACTGGCCGCGGCGAGGAACACCTCGGGCGCCGAGGAGTGGCTGTACTCCTCCAGGAAGTGGTGCTCGACCTCCCAGACGGCGTGGAAGCCGAGCTTGTCGGCCAACTCCACCTGGTCGAGGGCGTCCTGCATGAGCTGTCGCTCGGAGTCAGGGCCCCAGGGCCGCGGTAGCTGGTGCTCGTAGAAGATCCCGAACTTCATGTGTCCCCCCAGGGTTGCGTACACGGACGACCACACAGGTCCGCGAATGCGCCGATCAAGCCGGCTGTTCCGCGGGTTCGTCCACCAACGTTCGCCGGCAAGCGTAGACGGTTCTGCCCGGTTGCTCCCGGGGGGAATGTGGCCGTATAGACGTCGTGGCTGACTCGTTGGATCATCTCCCGCACCCGATCTCAGAGTCGCCGCGGGTGGCGCGATCGCCGCCACAGCACGATCAGGCCCGCGGCGGGGAGGAGGAGAACGAGCATCCACGCTCTGGGCCGCTCGGACCGCCCGCCTTCTTCGACTACCTCGGACCTCGTCTGATCGGGCGCACCGGTGGCGAAAGCCAACTCGATGACGCTGGAGGTGAGCCGACGTTGAGCGTCCGGCCAGATCGCGGACGACGGGTCGAGGTCCAAAAGGTCGCCGTCGGTCTCGGCCAACACGGCGTCGAGCACCTGGGACACGTCGTAGCCGATCTGGTCCGCGGCTGTCGGAGGCCGCTCGTGAACCGCGACGAATGCAGCCGCGAAATCGACCGTCGCCGATGGAACCGCGGGAGAAGTGAGGCGAAGCACGATCACCCGGTCAGGTCTGACCGCCGGAATGTCAGCGCCAACAGGAAGGACCGCGATGAGCAGAGGGGCGCGCCCCGCGAGCTCTCGGGCGACGGCGGCTACCTCGGCAGGTTCGAGGATCACGACGATCTCCGCGCCTTCGAGGGCGAGCGGGTCGAGCGCGAGGACCTCGACGTCGACACCTCCGAGATGATCGCCAGCGTCAGGACCGGGGGCGTGGCCGACGTCGGGCGACTCATCGATCCCAAGCTCAAGTCCCTCGATACCATCGCATGCTCCACTGGGTTCTGCGGAGACCGACATGGCGCAGGCCACCACGACCCTGACCTCGTGCGCCTGGGCTGGGGTCTCGAGCCACAAAACAGCCGACAACGCGGCGAGGACAACGATGGTCACGCGGCTCACGTCGGCCCGCCGACACCGACTCGTGTGGCAACCAGATCCAACTTGTGAGCCCGGGTCCTGATATCACTCATGGGCTGCTGCCTCGGTCACTCTTGTCGTTGACGTGTCTGGTCTGGCCGGTGTCTCCCTGGTGGCCGATCAGTACGTGACGGTGTGGGCGAGGTCGCCGACGGGCGCATCGGCCGCGTCGACCGGGTCGGTGCTCAAGGCGTGGAAGCCTTCGAGGATCGAGTCGCCGTTGCTGCGCTGCTTGCACCAGTGCTCGACTTCACCCATGACTGCGGCCCGGCCGGCGGCGCGGCCAGACCCGATCGACTGGTCGAGGGCGACGTCCCAAAGGCGCCCGATCATCTCGTGGCCCTTGTACTTCTTGCCGGAGGTGCCGATCCACGTGCGGTCGCGCATCTCGGTCAGCGCGGTCTTCAGGTAACCGACATGGGGCGTCTCGTCCTGGCGGATGTAGCTCACGATCTTGGCCGCCTCACCGTCGCCGGCGACGAGGGCGTCGTCGGACAGCCAGGCTTCGGACCAGCGAAAGGTGTGAAAGGCCTGGATCTCGATGAGCAGCACCCGCAGCATGAGCCCGGCGATGCCTTCGAGGTTGGCGTCGATGTCGTCGGGAAGCAGGCGGATCGCTCCACCCCCGCCGGGACCGCCTTGACCGAATCCCATGCGGGCCAACATCTCGTCGATGTTGATGTCGGCCTTTTGGTTCTCGAAGGCGATGTCGCGGGCCGCGAACCACATGTCGCGATGCCCGGCCTCGTCCTCGAAGCCAGCCTCGTCGCGACCATGGGCCTCGAACAGCCCCTTGCCGAGATGGTCGACGGCTGTGCCGGTGACGGACTCCTCGAAGAAGCGCTGCATGTTGGACGGCTGGAGCAACCGGATGTTGGCGCCGAAGCCCTCGACGGTGCCGATGCGGGTCAGCGTTGCAATCAAGGGCTCCCGCACGCCCTGCTCGATGAGGTACCGGGCCTGGGCCTCGTTCGGGAAGTTCTCGGGCCAGGTCTCGAGGGGCACATCGATGGTCTC
>JBPCMH010000093.1:0-20370 GCA_051002495.1 Acidimicrobiales bacterium | reverse complement strand
CGGCATCGGCCAACTACCTCATGGTCCGAGGCGTTCCCGAGTCGGCCATCCTTCGCGAGGTCGATGGCCGCAACACGTGGCAGTCGCTGGCCTCGGCCGCCAACGAGCTGCGCATCCGTGACGTGACCGAAGTGGTGTTGGTGTCGGACCCGTTCCACAACGCCAGGGTGGAGGGCATCGCCGAGGAGCTTGGCCTCACGGCACATGTCTCGCCCACCCGTACCTCGCCGATCAGCGGGCGTTCCCAGTTCGGCTACCTGCTCAAGGAGACCGCTGCCGTCGGCGCCGGACGGGTGATCGGCTTCCGCCGTCTGATGGGCATCGACTCCGTCGCTGACCGGGTTCGACAAGAGGTCGACAACCGGTAAGGGGTGTCCCCGGCCACCAGACCTTCCGCCGCGTCGACACAACCCGACACCCCGCAGGTCATGCCTGGGTGGGGCGTCGACCCAGCGACCGTGGAGGGAATGCGGGCGAAGTGCACGAGTCTGACGACGACCGAGTTGTACGAGGCGGCCGAGAAGGTGACGTTCGCCGAGTTCGCAGATTGGATCAAGGCCCGTCCGTTGGCGCGCGCCACCTCTCTCCCCGCCGGCTCGCACCAAGAAGTCGTCTTCGTCCAGGCGGCAAAGGAGGGTTTGCACGGCAGGCAAGGCGATCCGAACGACAGCGTCGGTGTGCACATCTCCTCGGTCGGCCGCGGCCCGGACAAGGCCCCGCTCAACGGTCGACCACTGGAACATCGAGTGGGCGGTCCCGTCGTCGTCGGGTGGCTACCTCTACACGTTCGCGTACCTGAGCACCAAGAAGTTCACGCGCCAGCAGGCCCTTGCGTTCTGCGAGGCGATGGAGAACTGGCTCGGGTAGCAGCCCGAGACTGGTTCTCATATGAGGTCGCCCCGTCGACCAACCACGGTTCGGTGTGATCGAGTTGAAGGCCGTAGGGCTAGCGCAGTCGTCGCACACGTGGCGGTCGCGTTCGAGCGCGATCTCGCACACCCGAGCCGCTAGAGTGACCGCCGCCCTTCGGGGGTGGTGTAATCGGCAACACACCTGGTTCTGGTCCAGGCATTGGGGGTTCGAGTCCTCCCCCCCGAGCTCCGCTTCACGGGAGAAACCGCAGGTCCCAGTGCTACGGGGTCTGCGGTTTCTGCGTGAAGTGGCATGACGACCTTGAAATCCCGGTTCCTGCGCGCGATCGGGCGCGCCTTCGTCGGGTCCGGTGTGGGAGTACTCGTGTGTCGGCGGCATCCGCCACTCGGACGACACCCCAAGGTGTACGTTCGTGCGCTCCGAGAGCGGTGTCGGCATCGAGATGCCACCTGGGGCTACAGGGGAGTACGTCGTGGTTGTCGCAGAATGGAGCGTCGCCGCCGGGCACCACGAACCAGCGGAAATCGCAACGGTGTCGTGGATGCTCCGTTCGTGAGGCCTACTTGTCCGGCGTTGGGTCTTCCATCTGTACAAGTGTGTGTGCCACCATCGCACGAAAGCCCTCTGATACGAATGCGTCCCCGATCGCCGCCTCAATCACATCGACGACTCGGCTGAGCGCGTCGCTGTCAGGCGCCTGCTCAGCGTCGCTGACGTCGATGATGAACGTGAGCTTGCAGCTGCGAGGGTTGGGCATTTGCAGAGTTTGCCATCCGACACCGTTGGGCCGCTTCTGTTGCCTGCCGTGCCGAACCCAAACGATCCTTGGCCAGAGCGCGCTCGGCCGCCCTGACGCTATGCGGACTAGCGCTATTAGCGTTCCGGCGATCGCGGTTACAGAGAGGACAAGCAGAAGGGCGTTAACCGAACTCAGCGCCACGTAGCGACCACGCCAACAACGCCCAGAACTACTCCACCAACGACAACAGCTACTGGACAGGCAACCACTGTCAAGCAAGCGACCCCGACTGCAGTGCCAACCAAGCCAGCGACTGCGGCTTCTGACTGATCTAACGCGACGTATGTGTCCGGATGCAATATGAAGTCGATTGCGGCGAGAAGCGACTCGGTATCCGCCGACTGCGCTTCGACTGCGAGCTCGCGCGGATACTGAGCGCTGCGAGAAGCGACCATTGCGTCCAGCTCTGCCCGCCAATGCGCCCAAGCGGCCAAGTCCAATGCGGCCATTTCTTCTATGGGCGAGACCGTCCGGGCCGGAGACAGAGCTTGAGCCGGCAGGAGGACCGACGGAGCAGCCAGCAGCGACACGACTAGGGCCAACGTTATCTTCCGGCGGATGATGCGCTCCTATCGACTCGGGGCACCCAACGCGCGGCCGCCATGGCCTCTTTCTTCGACTACTGGCCCGCGCTCTCCTCTCCGCGCAGGGCTATCGCCACGGAATCGACACAGAGTCGCAAGCGACAAGGGAGCCGAGGAAGGCGAGCCGACTCCGCTTGGCGGACGTTCTCTCCTACCGCGACCGGATGGATGCCGAAGCCGAGGCCGCGCTCGCCGCGATGTCGGCGGAGGCGGAAGCGGAAGCGGAAGCGCTGGGCCTGTACGACAAATAGGCAGGACAGGTGGCCGGCTACGTCGTCGTGCTCGACGCGAACGTCCTCTACTGCATTGAGATCACGGACCTTCTTCGCAACGATGGCGACGCGCCGTCTGTTTCGGCCGCATTGGTCGCGCGAGATCCTCGATAAGGGGCTCTACGCGGCCAAGCGTGGTTGGCGGCCTCTGATTCGTGCAGTTTGATGAGTGTGCCATTTCACGCCGCAACGGAGGAGAAGCCGGAGCCGATAGTTGTCGAAGTTGCGGAAGCCGTGGCCGATGCGGCGGACCTTCTCGATGAGCAGGTTCACGGCTTCGGTGGGTCCGTTCGACAGCCCGGTGGTGTGGTAGGCGAGCACTTCGTCTTGCCATTCGCAGGCAGCTTTGCCAAGTGCCAGGACTGGGGATTCGAACTGGCTGAAGAGATGAGCACCCTCGTCAGCGATGACTCGCCGGTGCCGCCGGGGGAGGTGCCTGAGCAGTTGTTGGCGGTGATGTCCCAAGCCCAGCAGCTGCTGACGCCGATGATCACGAACTTCGTGGCGCTCCTGCGCGAGTGGGAGTACTCGTGGGAGGCCATCGCCGAGCTGCTCGCTGATGGCCGCGACGCACCTGCTGTGGCGGATGCCTACGCCAGCATCGAGGGCCAGTTGCCGCGACCCGTCATCGTCCGCAGCTAGTCTGCCGGTCGCTGACCGGGCACCTGAACCTGAACTGCCTGAAGTTGAGGCGAGCCATTTCTGGGGCTTCGGAGGGTACCTCGCCAGCACCTGGACAGTGACGGGGCGGCGCGGCCCTGCAGCCGGGCGGGCGACCACCGACGCCAACTCCACGTTCAAACGACGACCGTTCTGGACCGCATCACCCACTGGACCAGCCCGTTCACCGGCCCCGACGCCAAACCAACGGGACCGAAGGATGAAACAGTGGTGAATGGCACGGGATGCGGAAGGACTCGCGCTCGCGAAGTTGCCTGCTCACGGGCACTTTCCGGCATGTCCCGGCATCGGTCATCACTGCCTGACGGAGAGTTCGAGTCCTCCCCCCCGAGCTTTTGAGATACCTGGGTGACAGTCCTGCGTTGTTGGTGCCGCCGAACCGGCCCTCCGAAAGTGAACACAAACGACTACGCTGTGTTCGTGACGACGCTCTCGGTTCGCTTTCGTGACGATGAGACCTATGCGCTGCTTAGGGAGCGCGCCGGCGATTCGTCGATCTCCGGTCTCGCTGAGCGGCTCATCGCCGAGGGCCTGCGCACGGACACCCATCCGGGCATCGTATTCCGGGACGGCCCAGCAGGACGCCGTGCCGCGTTGGCTGCCGGACCAGACGTGTCGGAGATCATTGGCGTTGTTGGCGCCCAGCGGGGCGCCGCGCAGCACCGCATCGCCGCGACGGCGGAGCTGATGGGGCTGTCATCGGCGCAGGTCCAGGTAGCGGTGCGCTACTACGCCGACTTCACCGCGGAGATCGACGAGTTGGTGAGTGCCAACCAGCGGGCAGCCGACCGTGAGCTGGCACGGTGGGAGAACGAGCAGCGGCTGCTCACTTTGTGAGGCTCCTGCTCGATGAGATGTACAGCCCCTCTGACGCGGCAGCCCTCCGTGATCGAGGTCACGACGCGATCGCAATCAACGAGTACGACGACCTCCGTGGCCTTGACGATGTAACGGTGCTGATGGTCGCCACCCTTGACGGCCGCGCGGTGGTGACGGAGAACGTCGCGGACTTCGCACGGCTGCACGTCGCAGCGTCAGTGACGGCAGAAGGTCACGCGGGGATCGTCTTCGTCCACTACCGCCGGTTTCCCCGGACGCGGCCGGGACGGCGACGTCTGACCGAAGCGATCTGCCGTCTGCTCGAGGCGCCGCCAGCCGGCCTCCAGGGCTCGTTCGGATGGTGGCTCGCTCCGGACGCGAAGTAGCGCGCTCTACTGAAGCTGCGGCGAGCCGCGCCGACGATCTCGGCGAGAAGGAGCCGGTCACGCTGCATACCCGCTCCGGCTCGGGCGTGTCAGCATGGCGGCATGATCGCTGCCTTCTCCATCAGTCCACTGGGCGGCTCCGACTCGGTCGGGGCGCAGGTCGCTGAAGCCGTGCGGCTTGTGCGCGACAGCGGCTTGCCCAACGAAACCAACGCCATGTTCACCAACGTCGAAGGGGAGTGGGACGAGGTCATGGACCTGCTGAAGGCCTGCGTGATGAAGGTGGCCGAGCAAGCCCCGAGGGTCAGCGTGGTCGTCAAGCTCGACTATCGGCCGGGAGTGACCGATGGCTTGATCTCCAAGGTGGCAGCCATCGAAGCCCATCTCGGCGGGTAGCCAACCGGCCTGCGGCCCCTACCTCAACGACCCGACCGCGTGGCGCCCAGATACACCGACGAACGAACGCGCCGGATCACCAGCAATCAGCCGAAGGTGCCGCCACCAACTCGCTCGAATCGGGTGAGCCGCCCGTCTTCGCAGCCGTACACGTACCGCCACTCGCCAACCTGCGTCGTGCCGCTGGTAATGCCGTCCGCGCTGGTCGAACCAGAGCCGGATGACCGGCTCGGTGACGCGATCCACCAGGGACCGTCCCCGCCCGATACCGAGGACTGACCGCACTCGACTGCCGGGCCCTGAAGAACGACGGACAAGACCATCAGGCTGCCCGTCACGGTTGCCATCCCGGCCCCCACGCCGCGCACCTTGACGGCAAGCACGCCCAGCCCCGCCAGCACGAACGCGATGAACAGGAAGGGCATGGCCGGCAGAACGTACGACACCGCCAAGGCAGGCACTGCACCCAGAGCAAGCAGCCCGGGCTGAGGAAGACCTGCCCATAACCCAACGAGCGCGATCGCGCCGGCCAACGCGGTGAAGGCAACGACCGGCCACGTCACGAACCTTGCCGTCTCACCTACCCGGCTGGCCATGAGAACAACGGCTGCCAGGAACGGGAGACCGCACAGCGCTACCACGACCGCGCGAATGCGCGGAGCGAAGCTCACGCTGTACGGACAAGCGACGTCGACATGAGCACGGGGCCATTCATTGCTTTGAAATGTACCTTTGGGAATGGTTGACGGGCCAGACCGGCATGCGGTGGAACGGTGAGGTTCCGTCGCTACCCTCGACCCTGTGCCCGCCCGCCTGCGACCGTTGCTGCTCGCCCTGTTGAGTGCCCTCGTCGCCGTCGCGGGCGTGTCGGTGCTCAGCCCGCGGCTCGGGATGGACCCGTCGGTCAGCGACCCGAGCGCGACCGTTTCGCCCGCGACGGCGCCGGCGGCTGCTCCCAGCGCTTCCAGCGCTTCCAGTGCGGCCGGCGCCCACACCCCGTCGCCCGAGATGACCGTGCTTGGGGCACCTCCACTCCCGTCGCGAGTGACCGCGGCCACCGGCTTCTCGCCGTTTGCGACCGTCGACTCGGTGACCTTGGTGCATCCGGCGGCCGTCGTCGAACGGGTTGCCTTCCACCAGTCGAACCACGAGGGTGCCCGTGAGATGGTGGCGACGGCATCGGCCGCACAAGTCACGATGCTGGAGTCTCGTGGCCGGTTGAGTGCCTTGACTTCCTCGGCCGACATTGTTGTTGAGCCGGGTGGCGAGATCCGGGCGCCGGTCACCGGACGGGTGCTGCGGGCCGGGAGCTACGTCCTGTATTGCAAGACGACCGACGACTACGTCGTCATCGAACCCGAGGGGCGTCCGGGCTGGGAGGTCAAGATCCTCCACGTGCAGCGCGAGCAGGTGTCGCCGGGTCAGCAGGTGGTGGCCGGTGTCACGCCGATCGCCGCCCATGCGACCGTCCTGCCGTTCGTGTCACAGGTGGACAAGCTGCGGGTGGAGGATCCGGCGTGGCCCCACGTTCATATCGAGGTGATCGACCCGTCGATTCCCAACGTGCCGAACGGCGGTAGCGGCAGCAGCTGCTGAAACGCGCCCGAGGCATGAGCATCGTGGGCCGCGGCCGACTTAGTTGACGGGTGCGAGCCGCCGGGACATGGCCAGGAGCAGCAGGTCGTAGGTGGCCTTTGTGACGCCGGCAATCACGAGCGGCCAGCCAACATGGCTCTGGCTCAAAAGGAGCCCCGCCAGCGCGGGGGTGGTGGCCGAAGCGAGGCTGCGGGGAACGTTCGTGACGCTGGCCGCGGCGGCCCGTTCGGCCGGCGTGACCACCGCCATCACCAGCGCCTGCCTCGCCGGCACGTCCATCTGCGACAGCAGGGCCCTGGCAAAGAGCAGCCCGACGGCAACGGGTGCCGTCGGGGCGAAGGCGGCCACGATCAAGAGCAGGCTGGCGGGCAGGTGCGTTCCCACCATCGTCGGGACGAGTCCGATGCGACGGGCCAGTGGCGCGGCAGCGAGTTGCGATAGAGCGGTGAGCAAGCCGACGCCGAAGAACACCGCACCAGTCGTGGCCACGGAAAGATCGAATCGCAGATGCAGCCACAACACCAGAATCGACTGCACCGCGAACCCGCTACCGGCCGAGTCGAGGCTGAACAGCGCGGCCAACTTCAACACGGTGACCCGCGATGGTCCGAGCGCGGTGCGTACCTGGCTGTCGTCGACCGTCGTGCGGGGCAGTGTGCGGTACACCATCGCCATCACGGCCGCCACCGCGGCGGTCACGAGGAAGCCGGCCCGCCGAGTAATCCCGAGCAGGTCGGGCACCCCCGACGCCAGAGCCCCAAGTGCTCCGGCGAAGGAGCCACCCAGGTTGTAGATCGCATACAGATGAGTCCGCTCGGGCGGGTCGACCTGATCAGCTAACAGGGCCTGCTCGGTTGGGAGGAAGACGCTGACATCGCCAGCCGACGGGTTCATGGTGCCGATTACCGCGACCGACAAGACCACCCAGAACGCCGTCGCCGCGGCGAACCCGATCCCCGTGATCGCCATCAGCACGCACGCGCTGAGCAGGACGGCACGGGCGGCGTAGCGGTGCGCGGCCAGACCGACGGCAAGGGTCAGCGCGGCCGAGCCCACGAGCGTGCCCGTCACCACCACGCCAATCTGGAACGGTGAATACCCAAGGCTGGAGAGATGGGCGACAAGAAGCACGCTCACCACGCCATCGGCGAACCCGCGCAGGGCCCGGGTCGAAACAATGCGCCACGCGTCGGGCGATGCCGAGCGCGGGCCGATCCTCACCGAGGCTCAGCCACGAGCGCAGTTGGCTCCGACGGCTCGATCGGATGCCGTCCAACCTGGGGCGTCGCCTTCTGGCCAGTAGTCACCGGTGTGGGGATCTTGGCGGTAGGCGACGGTGGGCTCGTGACCAACGACCTCGGCCAGTGACGACAAGAAGCGGTCGATGTCGGCTGCCGTGGTCGTGAGGCAGGCGCTGGCCCTGACGGCTCCCGGTATGCGGGACCGGTCCCCCCGGAGGACGTCATCGCGGTATGCGGCGATGGCGGCGTCGTTGAGGCCCAGAAGGCGGATCAGGTACGGGTGGGCGCAGAAGCACCCGTGTCGCACGCCGATGCCGTGTTCCGCGCTGAGCCGGGCCGCGACGAGCGCGTGGCTCATACCGTCGACCACAAACGGGACAACGGCCAGGGTCGGTTCCTTCGCGCCGGGGCCGAGCAGCCGCACACCTTCGATGGCCGCGAGGCCGTCGCGCAGTTGACGGGAGCAGGCCTCCTCGTGGGTTGCGATGGCGTCCCAACCCACCCGTTCGAGCTCATCGATGGCGGCATGCAACGCCACCGCGCCGAGCACGTTCGGTGACCCGGCCTCTTCTCGCTCGGGGGGATCGGTCCAGATCACCTCGTCGAGGTCGACGAGATCGACCGCCCCGCCGCCGGCGAGGAAGGGATCACCTTCCTCGAAGGTCGAGCGCGGTCCGATCAGCACGCCTGCCCCAAACGGTGCATACATCTTGTGGCCGCTCCACGCCACGTAGTCGGCAGTGATTGGCATCGGACGGTGGGGGGCCAACTGAGCGGCATCGACCAGGACGGGGACGCCAGCCTCGTGGGCGGCTTCGATAATGGCGTCGATGGGTGGCAGCCAACCGGTGACGTTGGAGGCACCGGTCACGGCAAGCAACTTCGGGCGAGGTTCGGCGCGCAGGCCGGCCCGGATGTCATCAACAGTGAACGTGCCGTTTGGGCCGCATTCGACGTATCGGCGATCGCAGAGGCGCGCCCACGGGAGCAAGTTGGCGTGGTGCTCCACAACGGTCGTCAGCACGACGTCGGACCGGTCAAGCCGCAGCCGGTAGGCCAAGTGGTTGATCGCCTCGGTGGTGTTGCGGCAGATGATGGCCACGTCGGAGCCGTCGGGGTCGCGGCCAGCGAAGTGCAGGGCCGCGTGACGGGCCGACTCGTAGGCGCTGGTGGCGTACCGCGACTTGTAGCCGGCGCCTCGGTGCACGCTTGAGTACCACGGCAGAAACTCCTCGACCCGCCGGGCCACAGCCGGCAGCGCTCCGGTGGACGCTGCCGCGTCGAGCGACAGGTATGGCCGTTCGGTGCCGTCAACACAGGGGACAAGCTGGCCGTCGCCGACGAGTTGGAGCTCAGACATGCCCCGATGCTCCCACGCGTTGGCCAACCGGAGGCGCGGCCTGGGATCTCGGCCCCAACGGCGCGGGCAAGACCACCACCATCCGCATCCTCATCGACCACCTTCGTCCCACCGAGGGTCGTGTTCTTGTGCTGGGCCAGGACCCCCGAGCCGCGGGCACCTCGCTCCGGAGCCGCGTCGGCTACCTCCCCGATGACGCCAGCATCGATCCTCGGGTCAGCGGCGGCCGGCTACTCGATCTGCTCGCCCGCGTTCGCGGCGGCATCGACCGGGCCCGGGTGGCCGATCTGGTCGACAGGTTCTCAATCGTGATGGACCGTCCGGTCGGCACGCTGTCCAGAGGTAACCGGCAGAAGGTGGGACTGCTCCAAGCTGCTGGCCCATCCGATCAGCCGCACACGATGGGTGCTAGCGGGGTCATCGCTGTTGTTGGCCACGCTGCTCATGCTCTCGACCGTGCTGATCGTCGCCATCCTGCTCATCCGGTACCCGACCGATCTGGGAGTCGGATGGCTGGAGGTGGTGGCCGCCACACTGGCCGATGCCGGCGTGGCTTTGGTGTTCGGGTCCGTCGCGCTCGCTGTCGGTGCCTCTACCGGACGCCGGGCTGTCGCGCTGGGTGCCGCGGTGGCCGTGGCCGTCGTGACCTATCTGATCGACAGCATGTCAGCGGTCGCCGACGTGCTCCGGCCGTGGCGCTGGGTGTCGCCGTTCTGGTGGTCAGGAGGGCGCGATCCCGTGGTCAACGGCTTCTCCTCGCCGTGGCTGCTGCTGCTCCCGGCTGCGGCGGTGGCGTGCACGGCCGTTGGTGCCTGGGCCATGAACCGCCGCGACCTGCGCGCCGCAACCTAGGCCGACTGGATGGCTTGCCACACCCGCTCAGGGGTGCATGGCATGTCGACGTGGCGCACGCCGAGGTGGGCCAGCGCATCGACGACGGCGTTCTGTACCGCTGGCGTCGCACCGATAGTGCCCGACTCGCCGATGCCCTTGGCCCCGAGCTCGTTGAGCGGGGTGGGCGTCTCCAGGTGCACGGTCTCGATGAATGGGAGTTCGGCCGCCGAGATGAACGCGTAGTCGGCCAGGTTGGCTGTGAGTGGGTTGCCGTCGGCGTCGTAGCTGAACTCCTCGAGCAGGGCTTGCGCCGCGCCCTGGGCGACGCCGCCGTGAACCTGTCCCTCGGCCAGCAACGGGTTCAGGATCTTGCCCGCGTCGTCGCAGGCAACGAATCGGATCAACTCCACCTTGCCGGTTTCGGTGTCGACTTCCACCACGGCGACATGTGCGCCGGACGGAAACGTCGCTCCGGTCGAATGGAACACGTGGTCGATCGACAACCGCCCGTCGGCTACCGCGGCGACCTCGGCCCACGATCGGCTCACGGCCGGTGTGCCTGCGACATGGAAGCGCCCGCCGTCGACCGCGACTGCATCGAGCACGACATCTTCTGGCGCCGCTTCGAGCAGGTCGGCCGCGATCTGCCGAGCAACGTCGGCCACCTCGCCTGCTGCTTGGTGCATCGCCACGCCGCCCACCTGCAGCGAACGGGATCCACCGGTGATCCCGCCCTGTGGCACCACGTCGGTGTCGCCGTGGATCACCTCGATGCGGTCGATGGGGATGCCCAGGCGATCCGAGATCAGCATGGCCCAGGCTGTTGCGTGTCCCTGGCCATGAGGAGAGGTGCCGGTGCGGGCCAGCACCGATCCGTCCGGTCGCACCTCGATGCCGGCGAACTCTTCGCTCGGGCCACCGCCGGTGATCTCGACATCGACCGACAGGCCGATGCCGAGCTGCTTGGCGTTGCCCGATGCCCGACGCTCGGCCTGGTCCTTGCGGAGCTGGCCGTAGTCGGCGGCATCGAGGGCGGCATCGAGCGCGCCGACGTAGTTGCCGCAGTCATAAGTGGTGCCCATCGCCGTCTCATACGGGAACGACTCGGGTGGGATCAGGTTGCGCCGGCGAACCTCAGCCGGGTCCATGCCGATCTCCGCCGCGAACATGTCGACGGCGCGCTCAATAGCGGCCGCCGCTTCGGGCCTGCCTGCCCCCCGGTAGGCAGTCGTCGGTGTGGTGGTTGTGGCCACCGATCGCGCCGAGAACTTGGCGCTGCGGATCCCGTAGACGCCGGTGAGCATGGTGCGCGTCATCCACGGCAGCACCGCGCCCATGAGCGGGTAGGCGCCGGAGTCCTGCACGACGGCAAGCTCGTAGGCCGAGATCGTGCCGTCGCGCTGACCACCGATTTTCAGGTCTTGGATCTGGCCTCGACCGTGGCCCATGTTCAGCATGCTCTCGGTGCGCGTCTCGACCCAGCGAACAGGCCGGTCGATGCGGCGAGCCAGCCACCCCAAGAAGAGTTCCTCGGGATACGGCGAGCCCTTGGCCCCAAACCCGCCGCCAACGTCGGGGGCGATCACTCGCACCTGGCCCTTGTCGAGCCCGTAGGTCGCGGCCAACGCGTCACGGACGGGATGGGCTCCCTGGCAGGTGGCCCACTGGGTGAGGCGGCCGTCTTCCCACTTGGCCGCCGCGGCGCGCACCTCCATCGGTGCTGGCGCGACCCGCTGGTTGAGCACTCGTTGGGAGATCACCACTTCGCAAGCGTCGAAGTCGGCCTCGTGCTTGCCAGCGTGAATGTCCCACACCACGTTTGTCGAGGCGCCCTCGTGGACCAGCGAGTCGTCGGTGAGCGCGGCTTCGGGGTCAATGATGGCTGGCAGAAATTCGTAGTCGACAAACACCGTCTCGGCCGCGTCCTCGCCTTGGTAGTGCTCCTCGGTGATGACGGCCGCCACCGGTTCGCCGACGAACCGCACCATGTCGCGAGCGAGCCACGGGCGCTTCATCTCCTGGTTGAGCATGCCCATCGCCGGTGGCTTGTCTTCGAGGTCAACGTCGGCTGCGGTGATCACCGCGATCACGCCCGGCATGGCGAGCGCGTCCGTGGTGTCAATCGAAGTGATCCGAGCGTGAGCGACAGTCGACCGCACATACGTGACATGCGCTGCCTCATCGGGCGCGACATCGTCGACGTAAGTGCCGCCGGTCGTCAGAAACTTGGGGTCTTCGGTGCGCAGGACGCGGTTGCCGAGGATGCTCACGGAAGGTTTTCCTCCTGGTAGCGGAGCAGGCGGCCGGCGCCCGCTCCGGTATGGGTGCCATGGTCGAACGCAACTTCGCCGTTGACGGTTACCAGCACGACGCCGTCGGACGCTTGTTTGGGGTCGTCGTAGGTGGCCTTGTCTCGGATGGTCGACGAATCGAACAGCACGAGGTCAGCCCACATCCCTTCGGCGATCCGGCCCCGGCCGGTCAGCCCGAAGCGGTCACACGACAACGAGGTCATGCGGCGGATCGCCTCTTCGAGGGTGAGCACCTGGCGCTCGCGGACGTACTCGCCGAGCACGCGGGGCATGGTTCCGAAGAGTCGGGGGTGGGGCTGGCCGGATAGGTCGGGGATGCCATCTGACCCGACCATCATCAGCGGGTGACGGAGGTTCGTCTCGATGTCGGCCTCGTCGAGGGTGAAGTGGATGCAGATCGTCCGCTCGCCCTTTTCGGCCGTCAGGATGCGTCGCACGAGTGCCGGCAGTGCTTCCTCGGTCTCCGCTGCGATGTCGACGAGCATTCTGCCCTCGTACTCGGGGAAGGCGGGGCAACTGGCCAGGCGGATGACCTCGGCCAGGCCGGGGTCTGGATCGTCGATGTTGAAGTACTCGATCATGCGGCCGCTGCCTGCCGTGTACGGGTAGACGTCGAGGGTGATGTCGGCTCCCCGTTCGTTCGCCTCGTCGACCTTGGCCAGCGAGTCGACCACGCGTCCCCAGTTCGCCTTGCCCGCGGCCTTGTGATGCGAGATGTGGAGGAGGCACCCGGACTCCTCGCTGATGCGTATGGCCTCGTCGACTGCCTCGAGCAGCTTGTTGCCCTCGTTGCGCATGTGGGTCGCGTAGAGACCTCCAGCCGCGCCAGCGGCTCCTGCCACCTCGATGACCTCTTCGGTGCTCGCCCAGCGGCCGGGTGTGTAGATCAGACCTGTGGAGAAGCCGCACGCGCCCTGGGCCATCGCCTCCTCAACCCAGTCGCGCATGGTCGCAATCTCGAAGATGCCGGCCGGACGCTTCTCCGTCGGGCCGACGGCGGCGGTCCGCATGGCGTTGTGGCCGATCAAAGCGATGGCATTGGCCGCGATGCCAGCGGCGTGCGCGGCCTCGCGGAACGCGTCGAGGTCGGCCAGGTCGGTTGACATCCGGCCGAAGAGGCCCCCGCTCCCGGTGGTGCCTGGGAACGGTGAGAAGCCACAGTTGCCGACCACCAGCGTGGTGCACCCCTGCGAAACCTTGAACTCGAGCCCGGGGTGGGCCAGCAGCGCGCCGTCGTCGTGGGTGTGGGTGTCGACGAAACCGGGCGCCAGGGTGAGATTGGTTCCGTCGACCTCGCGCGTGCCCGCCGGCGCCTCACCGACGGCGACGATCCGGCCCCCTTCGACGGCCACGTCGGCGTCGAAGGCTGGCATACCGGTGCCATCGATCACGCGGGCGTTGCGGATCGTCAGGTCGGCGGGCACGGGCGCACGCTACCGTCGCCCGCGTGGCAGATGTCGGGAGCTCGGGGCCAACCTTCGACGTGGTCGTGATCGGAGCGGGGTCATCGGGTTCGGTGATTGCGGCCAGGGCCAGCGAGAACCCCAACCTCACCGTCGCGCTGGTTGAAGCTGGTCCGGACTATCCAGCCCTGGCAGAAACGCCTTGGGACTTGGTGAACAGCCACGACAATTCCTATGTCGACCACGACTGGCGGTTCTCCTATACGCCAGCCTCGACGAGCCCGGCCACCGCCTTTCCTCGGGGACGGGTCACCGGTGGCTCATCTGCGGTGAATACCACGATCGCCCTCCGCGGGATGCCGGAGGACTACGACGGCTGGGCCGCGGCGGGGAACCCTGAATGGGCTTGGCCCAACGTGCTGCGGGCCTTCTGTCGCATGGAGCGCGATCTCGACTTCGGCGACGCGCCCTTTCATGGTGACGCCGGTCCGATATCGATTCGTCGCTACCCCGAGTCAGAGATGACGGAGCCGCAGCAGGCGTTTCTCGCCGCGGCCGACGACCTGGGCTATCCGGCGTGCCCGGATGCGAACGATCCCGATGGGTGGGGGGCCGGACCGCATCCGATGAACAAGCTCGGTCGGGTGAGGATCTCCACCGCCGTCGGTTATTTGGCGCCGGCGCGGGTGCGCCCCAACTTGACGATCCTTCCTGATCGACCCGTTCGGCGGTTGTTGCTCGAGGGCAAGCGGGTCACCGGAGTGGAGGTGGACGGACCGAACGGCACCGAACGGGTGCACGGGCGAGTCGTGGTGCTGAGTGCGGGTGCAATTCAGTCGCCGGCCATCCTGATGCGCTCCGGTATCGGCCCGAAGGGCCAACTTGACGGCCTGGGTCTCGACGCTGTCGCGGAGGTGGCCGGGGTTGGCCAGAACCTGTGCGATCACCCCGCGGTTGCCGTCGTCGCGCAGGCCCGCGACGCGTCGATGGTCGACCGCGACCTGCCGATCATTCAGAACATCCTGCGGTACACCGCGCCGGGCAGCGAGCACCGCAACGACTTGCAGATCGAGCCGCTCACGTTCGCCGGACGGGCCGCTCCCGGCGCCGCTCTATTTGGGATCGCGGCCGTGCTGGAGCACACCTATGGGCGAGGTCAGGTGCGGTTGGCCTCGGCCGATCCGTCCGAGGGTCCGCTCATCGAGCCCCACTTCGGCGAGGACGAACGCGACAACAGTCGGCTGGCTGCATGCCTGCTCGACACGGTGCGGTTCCTCGAGGCCGCGCCGATCGCCGATCTCGTCGAGGAGGTGCACTTCCCGAGGTTGCCGCTCACGCTCGACGGAGCGATGGCGATCGTGGCCAAGAGGGCGGGGAGCGGGTATCACCCGTGTGGCACCTGTCGTATGGGACCGGAGGGCGATGCCGGGGCTGTCGTCGATCAGTACGGCCGGTGTCACACCGTCGATGGGCTGGTCGTGGCCGACGCTTCGATCATGCCGGAGGTGCCGCGGGCCAACACCAATCTCACCGCGATCATGATCGGTGAGATGGTCGGCGAGTGGGTGCGCACCGAGCCGAGTCGGTTCGGCCTGTGAAAGGGCCTTTGCTATCGTGATCGCTCCGCTCGGCCCCATCGTCTAGCGGCCTAGGACACCACCCTCTCAAGGTGGCGGCACGGGTTCGAATCCCGTTGGGGCTGCTCCACTGTTTGGCCTGGTCAGAGGCTATTTGCGCCTGCTGGGCTCCGGACGGAGGCCTCGCTCCATCATCACTCGCCATCATCATTCGCCCTGTAAAGTGATGATGGGGTGATGATGAGATGGCGATTCAGAGGCAGGCGGAGGGGAAATACCGCGTGGTCGTCTACGCCGGGATCCGCGACCCATTCACCAAGCGCCGCCGCCCGGCCAGCTGTCGGGCATCGCAACCTCCGCCAAGGCGGCGCGCCTGCTGGAGAGTGAGCTCCGCGAGCGGGCGGGAGACACTCGCGACCGGGGGTCGGGCGACACGACCCTGGCCCGCCTGATCGAGCAATGGTGGGCCGCCGGGCCCGCACTGGCCCCGACCACCCGCAAGAACTACCGGGAGAACATCGACCGGCACATCCTGCCCGCGCTCGGCGACCGAAAGCTCAAGGCCATCCGTCCCCTGCTGGTGGCCGAGTTCCTCCACCATCTCAGTTCTGACAAGGACCTGCCGCCGGGACGGTCCGCAAGGTCCGCACGGTGCTCTCCTCGGTGATGGCCTATGCCGTAGCGATGGAGCTTGTCGCCGACAACCCGGTGATGAAGGTTCCGCCGCCCTCGAATTACGACGAGCGCGACCGGCCGGCGCCAACCATGGAGGAGTGCGCCCTGATCCTCTTGACGGCCGAGGAGATTGACGCCGACCTGGTCGACTACCTCTGGGTAGCGGCCGAGGAGGGCGGCCGCCGGGGCGAGACGCTGCATCTTCGCTGGGGCGACATCGACTGGGAGCGGTCCACCATCCGGATCGCGGGTGTCATCAGCCAGGGCGACGACGGAGTCAAGGCCCGCAGACAGACCAAGACGAAAAAGGACCGCTCCATAGCGCTGTCGAGCTTCACGATCAAGCGGCTCGCCGCGCGGCGCGACCGCGTCGAGGCGATGCTGTCGGAGGCGAGCGGCGAGCAGACAAGTGTTGGGCGAGCCGCGTATGTCTTCTCCGGTGGCGGCGGCTCGCGGCGGACGCCCCTCGACGGCAAACACTGGCGGCCCGACTCGACCTCGCGGCGGTTCAAGAAAGTGAAGGAACGCGCCCGGGTGGATCCCGAGATCGACCTCCACGGGTTGCGCAAGACAATGATCACCGAGATGCTCGCCGCCGGTGTCGACCCTCGCACCGTGATGGGGCGGGCCGGTCAGACCACGCCCGGGGTCACGCTCGGAATTTATGCCGAAGTGCGACCGCAGATGGACTCGGCCGCGGCCGAACTTTGGGGCTCGTTGTTGTCAGCCAAGCTGTGAGCCGGGGGCTGCGCGACAGGTTGATCGCGAGTCCATAAATGCTGGCGGTGTCCCGACCAGGCGTTCAGGTCACAGATCGCCCGCTCGCTGACAGTCGGTATCGGCCGTTTGCCGGCACGCAGCCCGAGGACCGCGGACAGGCCGGTCAGTCCCCGAAGATCTTGTCCCAAGCGGCGTGATTCTCCGGATGGAACCACCGTTCCACTTGTCGCCCGTAGCGGTAGTGGAAGACGCTGACGACGCGTGTCTGTACATCCATGCCGTCTCGACGTGCGCCCATGATGCTCAGCGCGCACACATGCTCGTCGTTGGGCCTGGCCTCGTAGACCCCGGACGCCACCGGGACCTCTCTGTCCCGTTCAGTGGCGACTGAACCTGTGGATACCGGATACGAACGGTGACTGGCTTGCTGCCGGGGCCGACTACGAGCGCCGGTCTGCCTGCGGGTGGGCGTCCGGGAACCAGGCGATGTGGTGTCGTCGTCCAAGACGCCGAGGTCGTCGAATAGTTGACGTAAGCGCCAACACGGCGTTTAATTGCGCGTTAACTGTGAGAAATTCCGCCTAAGGGCGTATTCGCGTCGAGGGGGGAATCGTGACAAGAGTCGACCACAACACCGGGGGGAGACGTCGACGATGGAGGAGGGCCCACGCGATGCTGGCGGCATTCGCACTCCTGGCGGGCCTCCTCGTGACCACGACGTCGGCGGGTGGTGAGACCGGCGACCCGCCCTCAGCGGCCGAGCAGGCTTCCTCGCCGCCGGCCTACGGGCTGAGCACGGAGCTGGAGCAGTTCGTCACCGACCAGTCGATCCTTCTTGAGTCGATCTGGGCGGGCTCGAGACTGATCGGGGACAACCACATCGAGGTCTCGCTGACGACGAACCGGGTCCCGCCGGCGCTGCAACGCCCCGACATTACCGTCGTGCAGCGGCGACACTCGACTGCAGCCCTCGACCGCACGATGGAGGTGGTCACCGATCGGCTCAACGAGCTGCTCGCGCCCGGCGTAGAGCCGGGCACGAAGGCGGACTGGCAGTATGCGGCGCACCTCAACCACGACGACAACGCCATCCACGTCCAGCTGGTGGATGAAGCTCGTCGCGGAGAGGTCGAGCGGTCCCTCCGCGACGAGATCGCGGACGGCCGGGTGCGGGTGGTCGACGGCAAGGCGCCGGCCCAAGTGGCTGCCCACTGCGTCCACCGCGACCACTGCGACGACCCCTTCCGGGGTGGGACCCGGCTCAACGCCGTCAACACCGCCGAGGCCTGCACGATGGCATTCGTGATGCGGAACAACTCCACCGGAGATCGTGCGCAGTCCTCTGCGAGTCACTGCGCGGGATCGCCGTGGCAACACGACGGCATTGCCATTGGCTCGACCACGTACACCCGGGACTGGGGCGATGTCGACTTCAAGGTCATCAGGCAGAACAACGAGACGCAGCCGGCTCCGACGAACTGGGTCCTTCGCGACGCCGGCACGGTCGCGATCACGTTGAAGCAGGCTGCACCGGGAAGCATGGGCACGACGATCTGCGGGACCGGCCGGCGGACGGGCGACCAGTGTGCCCCGATCACGTCCACCAACGCCACGCACTCGGGCCGCGGCGGGTTCGGTGCCTTCGGGCCGCTCGGCATTCAGTGCAAAGGCGACAGCGGGTCGGCCGTCCTCAACAACGGCAACAACCGGGCCTACGGCGTGTACCGAGGGTGGCTCGACGCCGACCAAGGCTGCATCGGTGGCGCGACCGGCGTGTTCACCTGGATCAACAGGGCCGAGTCGGCGTCGGGCTACTCCGTCTTGCTGGGGACCACGAGCGAGACCCTCGCACCCGGCCAGCGGATGCCAGCGGGATACGCCCTGGTGGGGGGCAGCTACCACCTCATCATGCAGAGTGACGGCAACCTCGTGATGTATCTCAACGGAGCCGCCCAGTGGTCCTCGCAGACCAACGGCAATCCTGGTGCCTACGCAGTGATGCAGAACGACGGGAACTTCGTGATCTATCGCTCCAATGGCACGGTCGCCTGGGTCCGCCCCGGCGGTAGCAGGGTCGCAGGGTCGAGGCTCATCATGCAGGGCGACGGCAACCTCGTGATCTACACCCCGAGCTGGGGCGTCACCTGGCACCGATGGGCGGGCTGGTAGTGGGTCGCCGCTCCTTCGTCCTGCTGGGGATCGGGGTCGTCGTCGTGGCGGCCGTCGCCTTCGCACTCACCCGCGGCGGCGACGACCCCGAGGCCTCGGTGGACCCGTGCTTCACGCTGTCGCTGGCACCCACGCCGACATCGGGCGGCTCCTTCGAAGCCACGGTCGAAGCGCGACCAGGGTGTGCCGAGGGCGAGCTGCTTGGCGGGAAGTACCTCGAGCTCCGGGACGACGACGGCACCGTCGCCTATCTGGAGTCCCCGAACAGGGTGCTCCCCGCCGAGACCGACTCGTTCGTCGCCGCGGGCTACATGGTCGAGCAGCCGCAAAGCTTCAAGCTCCCCGAGCTGGACGAAGGTCGCTACGCCGTGTGCGCGAACTTCACCGACGAGCCCGAGCGGACCCTCGACGCCGAGCAGCACGAGGCCTGCGCGACCTTCGAGGTCAGTTGATCGGGCCCTGATCGCGGGCTCCTCCAGAGCGGGTGCGCGATGGCCGGGCGCTAGCGTCCGGCCATCGTCGCGCTCAGCGCCAGCGGCCATCATCATCCGTGGCGGGCACGCGTATCTCGCCGACCGGATCGGGCCGTCCCGCTGGGGGGTGTCTTCGTTCTTCGATAGCAGCAGGGGCGCGCTGGCGGACACCAGCGCGCCCCCTATCGCCGGGTCACTGGCGCGCAAACGACCCCGGTGTGACGGCGGCTGCTGTTTATCGCGAGCATGCGGCTAGACGTCCAGATCGACGGGATTGTGCTCGGCACGGGCGCGCCAGAACGCCGGCGCTGCTCGCGAGCGTTGCGGCGCCCCGAACGGCACCTTGTGGATGGGGCGTGGTCGACGCGACCGGGCGGTGCGCATTGAGCATCCGCCTGTGAGCTGGGCGTTATGTCGCTTGCGTCGCGTCGCCAAGTTGGCTGAGAATCGCCCCGTGGCTATCTAGGTCCGAGCGACGAGCTTCCTCGCTGGGGCACTGGTCGGAGAGGGGGACGGGCGATGACGCCGGCAGCGCGAGCGGTATCCCTTTAGCCGACGTGCAGCCCTGCTCCCCGCCGACAGCGCATCACGCACCAACGCGAGTCAACCGGGACATCAGGGCCGCGTTCTGTCAGTCGAGCGGACCGATGGTCGTACCAGGATCGACGTGAACGTCGACGGCGGTCACGCGGCCGGCGGCGACGTAGCGGCTGCCGGTGGTTTCGCCGATTCCGGTGGTGTGGTCGAGATTCGCCTGCCAGTCGAGCTGCCATCCAGCAGCGGTTGAGCCGTGGAGCGATGCGACGATGTGGACGCGGCCGTCGAGGTCGACCTGTTCGCCGGAGGCACTGTTGTAGGCGGTCCCGGCGAACGACACCTACCGCAATGGTGACTCGGTCGGAACGGCATGGGCGGCGGCCGGCAGCGCCACCGACATCACGACGCTCATGGCGAAGGCTGTGAGAAGACGATGTCTCATCGAGTTCCCCCGCTGCCATGGGGCGCTGCGAATGGCGGGGGTCCGAGGATCTCGATGCCGCCGTTCTTCTCGGCCGACGCTCGGACGCGGGCCATGTCGACGTCGCCGGCCGCGTTCTCGCCGTTGGCCAACGGTTCGCTGGCGTCCCAATAGAACGCTTGACAGCAGCCTGGGGTGTGCAGGCACAGCAGCCGCACCTCGGGCGAGGTGACCATGAATGC
>JBPCMH010000092.1:0-5793 GCA_051002495.1 Acidimicrobiales bacterium | reverse complement strand
ACTTCGGTCAACCCCATACCGACGGCGCGTGTGACCACGAGGGCCAGTGCGTGCTGCTGTCGGTCTGGGCCGATGTCGGGGCGCACCTGCGTGACGATCTTGAGTCATTCACGTTGGCCGACATGGTCGCCGAAGCCACCGACCTCAGACGTCCCGCCAAGCGGGTGCATCGCCACGACCGCGACTGACCGCTGGTTCTTCGCGGGCATCGCCTCGACTCGCTGGTCATCCGCACCGGTCGACGCTTCTCCGCCCAGGAGAGCGGCGACAGCCGCTGCGATGAGAAAGACGATCAACGCCGCCAACACCCGGTAGACCAGCAGTTCGACCTGCCGGTCCGACGGTCCGTCGTCAGTCGGCTCAGCTGAATCCGGCACGGGTTGCCTCAAGATCCGATGCCAGAGCGCTATCGAAGCTCACTTCGCCACCCGTGTCTGGATCAATGAACCCCAAGTGGCGGGCATGGAGGAACGGCCGGTCGAGCCCAACCGCCGGACGCTCACCTCCGTACTGCGCGTCGCCGAGCACAGGGTGGCCAATTGCCGCCAGGTGCACCCTGACCTGATGAGTCCGGCCGGTCTCGAGCCGGCAGTCGAGCTCGGTCAGGGCGATGGGGTGCGTGAAGCGGCCAGTGACCTCGTACGCGGTGCGCGCCTCGCGGCCCCCCATCGTTACTGCCATGCGTGTCTTGTCACCCTCACCACGCCCGATCGGTGCGTCGACCAACCCAGCCGGACCCTCGACCTCGCCGACGACCATCGCGGTATAGCGACGCTCCACTGACCGACTCGACAACTGATCGACGAGGTGGGAATACCCCGCGGCCGTCCGAGCGACGACGAGGAGCCCAGACGTGCCTCTGTCGAGGCGATGGACGATGCCAGGTCGGTCCGGCTCTCCCACGGACGCCATCTCCGGATACCGCGCCAACAGGGCGTGCACCATCGTGCCCTGGGCGTGGCCCGCGCCCGGGTGGACGACCAGCCCGGCAGGTTTGTCAATTACCACGAAGGCGGCTGCCTCGTGGACCACGGCCAGCTCGATGCTGGGGTCAGGAATCAGTTCATCGGCCCGGCGCGGAGCCTGCAGCTCGACCTCGAGACGCTGCCCCTCCGCCACCTTCGCGCTCTTGGTCAGCACCGGGAGCCCGTCGAGGACGACCACCCCGCTGGCGATGACGTCGGCCACCTCAGCTCGAGATCGGCCGCTGAGCATGGCGATGACCCGGTCGATGCGTTGCCCGTCGAGCGCGGCCGGGATCAACTCGTTCACGGCGCATCCGCCGGCGCGGGTTCAGCGTTTGCGCTTCCGTCGCGCCCGCCCCGGCGTTCGTCGAGGAAGCCAGCCACGAGCAGGCTGATGCCCCCGATGGTGAGGAAGACATCGGCGACGTTGAAGATGGGCCACCATTGCACATCGAGAAAATCAATGACCGCTCCATCGTGAGCGCGTAACACACGGTCAACCAGGTTGCCGGTAGCTCCGCCAACGACCATCCCGAGCGCCGCGGCCATCCCGGCCGACGTTGCCCGACGGGAGGACAACAGCAAGATCGCAACGACGACCGCGGCGGCCACCGCGAAGAACGGCGTGAAACTGCTGCCGATACTGAATGCTCCGCCGGGATTCAGATAGAGGTTGAGCCGGAACGTGCCAACGACATGAACCGGTTCGCCGAACTCAAGACCGCGAACGGCAAGGGTCTTGGTCATCTGATCAAGACCGACGACGGCCGCAGCAAGGACAAGCACCAGCGAGGTACGCCGGCGCTCGACCGTCACCGTCGGCTGCTCAGACCGCCGCTCTTGCAACCCACGCACATCGATGCATACGGGATGGCCTTGAGTCGGGCTCTCGGGATGAGTTCGCCACACCTCTCACAGGCGCCGTAGCTGCCGGCGTCCATCTTGGACAGTGCTCGGTCGATCTCTTCGACGTGGGCTCTGGCGTTGGCGGAAAGCTGCAGATCGCGCTCGCGCTCGATGCTCATGGAGTCACCCTCGCCCGACTCCTCGTCGAACTGGACGTCGCCGGGCTCAGCCTCCGCGGCCAACTGGTCGGCCTCGGCCTTGAGAGCCGCGGCCTGCTCCTCGTAGGTGTCGCGCTCCTCAAGCAACAACACCCGCTGCGCCTTGAGGAACTTCTTGTCCTTCTCGCCCTTGAGCTTGGGCTTGGTCGGTGCCGACGGGCTTGGCGTCGTGGCCCCCGCCTTGGTCGCCTTCTTTGCCGTCGACTTCTTCGCGGTCGTCTTCTTGGTGGCCTTGGTCGGAGTCGCCTTCTTCGTTGCCGACTTCTTCGCGGTGGCCTTCTTCGCGGTGGCCTTCTTCGCCGTCTTCTTGGCCGTGGTCTTCTTGGCGGCCGTCTTCGTCGACTTCTTGGCCGTGGTCTTCTTCGCCGTCGACTTCTTGGCCGTCGATTTCTTGGCCGTCGACTTGGAGGACGCGGCCCTCTTCGACGAGCCCGCCGCCTTCTTGGCGCGTGACGCCGTCTTGGCCGCGGCGCTGGCCTTGGTGGCTCTGGGCATGTCGTGGTCCCCCATGTGCGGAAATGAGCGGCAGACCCTACTGCATGCGCGGCCTACTGTGAAGGCATGCCGTCCGACGCTAACGCCGCGCCGTATCCCGAAGTCGAGCCCAGGGCCGACTTCCCCGCGATCGAGCGACGGATCCTCGAGCAGTGGATCGCCAATGACACGTTCAAGGCTTCGGTCGAGGCAAGGCCCGTCGGCGACGGCGGCGCCAACGAGTACGTCTTCTACGACGGCCCGCCATTCGCCAACGGTCTGCCTCACTACGGCCACTTGCTGACGGGTTTCGTCAAGGACGCCGTCCCGAGGTACCAGACGATGCGCGGGCGCCGGGTTGAGCGGCGATTCGGCTGGGATACCCACGGACTCCCGGTGGAAATGGAAGCCGAGAAACAACTCGGGGTCTCGGGCCGCATCGAGATCGAGGCACTCGGCATTGACACGTTCAACGAGGAGTGCCGCTCCTTGGTCGGCAAGACGTCCGACGTCTGGAACTCCTATGTGTTACGCCAGGCCCGCTGGGTCGATATGGCGAACGACTACAAGACCCTCGACGTGTCGTACATGGAGAGCGTCATGTGGGCCATCAAGCAGCTCTGGGACAAGGGCCTGCTGTATGAGGGCCACCGGGTGCTGCCGTACTGCTGGGAGTGCGAGACGCCACTCTCCAACTTCGAGACTCGCATGGACGACGCCTACCGCGACCGGCAGGACCCTGCAGTGACGGTCGCCTTCGAACTGGAGAATGGGCGTCGGCTGCTCGTGTGGACCACAACGCCCTGGACCCTCCCCTCGAACCTCGCCCTCGCCGTCGGGCCCGACATCGACTACGCGATCTTCGCTGAAGACGGCGTTGAGTACCTGATCGGGGACGCAACCGCAGCCAAATACGAACCCCAGTTGTCGAAGGCCACCCGTACGGGCACGGTCAAGGGGGCCGAGCTGGTTGGGCTCACCTACCGCCCGCTTTTCGACTACTTCGCCGACCACCCCAATGCGTTCCGGGTTTTGGCCGGCGACTTCGTCTCAACCGACGAAGGCACCGGCACGGTCCACATCGCGCCTGGCTTCGGCGAGGACGACCAGCTACTGGCGGAGGCCAACGACATCGAGCTGGTCGCGCCCGTCGACGAGCAGGGTCGGTTCACCAGCGAAGTGACCGACTTCGCCCGACTGCAGGTCTTTGATGCCAACCCCGAGATCATCAAGGCGTTGCGCGCCGCGGGTGCGTTGATCCGCCACGACAGCTACGTCCACAGCTACCCGCATTGCTGGCGCACCGACACGCCCCTGATTTACCGGGCGGTCTCGTCGTGGTTCGTGAAAGTGACCGCCATCCGCGATCGCATGCTGGAGCTCAACCAACAGATCAACTGGGTCCCCGAGCACGTCCGTGACGGGTCGTTCGGAAAGTGGCTCGAGGGCGCCCGCGACTGGTCGATCTCCCGGAACCGGTTCTGGGGCTCCCCCATTCCCGTTTGGAAGAGCGACAACCCGGAGTACCCGCGAGTCGACGTCTACGGAAGCCTGGACGAGCTCGAGGCCGACTTCGGCGTGCGCCCGGACGATCTCCACCGTCCCGGCATCGACGAGCTCGTGCGGCCCAACCCCGATGACCCCACCGGCAACTCCACGATGCGGCGCATCACCGACGTGCTCGACTGCTGGTTCGAGTCGGGCTCGATGCCCTTCGCCCAGGTCCACTACCCGTTCGAGAATGGCGACTGGTTCGAGGGCCACTTCCCCGCTGACTTCATCGTGGAGTACATCGGTCAAACCCGCGGATGGTTCTACACGCTGCACGTGCTCTCGACCGCGCTCTTCGATCGGCCGGCCTTCCAGAACTGCCTCGTACACGGAGTCCTGTTGGGCGACGACGGCCAGAAGTTGTCGAAGCGCCTCCGGAACTATCCCGACCCCGTCGAAATGTTCGACAAGGTTGGCGCTGATGCCATGCGTTGGGCGTTCCTTTCGTCGTCAGTCCTGCGCGGCGGTGACCTAATCACCGAACGCAAGCAGATGGAGGAGACGGTCCGACAGGTTCTGAACCCGATCTGGAGCTCGTGGCACTTCTTCACGCTCTACGCCAACACCGATGGACACTGCGCCACAATCCGGACCGACGCCAAAGGGGTCCTCGACCGCTACATCCTGGCCAAGACCCGGAACCTGGTCGGTGAGGTGACCGACGCTTTCGACCGCTACGACCTGTATGGCGCCTGTGCGGCCGTGCAATCGTTCCTCGATGCCCTGACGAACTGGTACGTGCGCCGGAGCCGTGACCGCTTCTGGGAAGGCGACGCGGACGCCCTGGACACCATGGCGACGGTCCTGGAGACTCTGAGCAGGCTGATCGCCCCGCTGCTGCCCTTCCTGTCCGAGACCATCTATCAGGGCCTCACGGGCAAGCCCAGCGTGCACCTGTGCGACTGGCCCGACCGCGAGGCTCTGCCCGACGACGCCGAACTCGTGGCAGCCATGGATCAGGTTCGAGAGATCTGCTCAGCCGCGTCGTCCGTCCGTAAGGCGCACGCTCTACGAGTGCGGCTCCCCCTGCGGTCCTTGACGGTGGCCGGCCCCGCCGCGTCGCACCTCTCGCCCTTTGTCAATCTCATCGCCGAGGAGGTCAACGTCAAGGATGTCGTACTCACCGATGAGCTCGGCGCGCTGGGCGAGGAGCGATTCGAGGTTGATCTGAAGGTCGTGGGCCGCACCCTCGGGCGCGACACGCCGAAGGTCGTGGCCGCCATGAAGGGAGGCGAGTACCGCTACGACGCGGCAACCGAGGTCCTCCACGCAGCCGGCCATGAGTTCACCGGTGAGCAGTTCGTCCGTCGACTGATCCCAGCCGATGAGGCCACCACTCGACCGCTGCCCGGTGGCGCGGGTCTTGTGGGCCTCGACACCGCGGTCGACGCCGCCCTCGAGGAAGAGGGACTGGCCAGGGACGTGATCCGGCTGGTGCAGGTGGCTCGGCGCGAGGCTGGCCTGGAAGTCTCTGACCGGATCCGCCTCAGCCTCGACGGACCAGACGACGTGATCGCGGCCGTACAGGCGTTTCGCGAGAAGGTGCAGGGCGAGACCCTGGCCGTCGAAGTCCACGCCGCGCCTGGGCTGTCGAACGGTCACCGGGGCGAACTCCCCGACGGCCGCGCCGTCCACATCGGCGTAGCTCACCCCTGAGGTCGGCCCTACCGAGCTGAGACGCGACGGAGGGCCAGTCCCGGGGACCGGCCCTCCGTTGACGCGTAGGCAAGCTCAGCGCT
>JBPCMH010000091.1:0-15493 GCA_051002495.1 Acidimicrobiales bacterium | reverse complement strand
GGGTAGGGGTACATCGACAGCACGTAGTACTTGGGCCGCGGGTCGTCGCTGTCGACCTCATAGGTGCCATCGGCCACCCAGCGGTCCTGCCACTTCTTCTCGACCGACTGCGGGTCGTACGGCGTTTCCATGGGCAGCGATGGTAACGGTGTGCCCGCACCGGCTCGAAGTCCCATACCCTCCGGCAAGCCAATGACCAGACCACAACTGAGTTTCGACGAGATCCACGATCGACTTCCCCGCCCGCTCGCGTGGTTCGTCGACTTCATGCGCGATCTCGTTCGAGAGTCGGTCGACGATCGCATCAACGGGCTGGCCGCCGAGATGGCCTTCTTCGGACTCCTCGGCGTCTTCCCCGCTTTGCTGATCATGGCCGCGCTGCTCGGCTCGCTGGATTCGCTCGTAGGATCCGCCTGGGCCGAGCGGGCTGAATCGGCCATGATCAACGGGCTCGACAGGGTGCTCACCGACCAGGCCTCCGGCGCGGTCGACGCCATCCGCGCCCTGTTCGAGGGCGAGCGCGGCGGCCTCGTGACTTTCGCCACGATCGGGGCGATCTGGGCGGTGTCCCGCTCCTTCGCCGCAGTCATCTTGGCCCTCGACCACGCCTACGACCTCGTGGAGCGTCGGACTTGGGTGAAGCAGCGGCTGGTCGGGGCGGCGCTCGCTCTCGGCACGCTGGCCACCACGATCATCGTCCTGTCGATGATCGTGGTCGGGCCATTGTTTGGCGGCGGTCGTGCCGTTGCCGGCAACCTCGGCTTCGGGGGCTTCTTTGCGTTCGCTTGGAACTGGCTCCGGTTCCCGTTCGCGTTCGCCTTCCTCACCGCATGGGCAACGACGATCTTCGACCTCGGCCCCGCGATTCGCACTAAGTGGAAGTGGCAGATTCCCGGCGCGGTGTTCGTCGCCGTTTCCTGGCTCGGGCTCTCGGTCGGCTTCAGCGTGTACCTCCGACTGGCCGGTGGCTCCAACCCGGTGTTCGGCATCCTCGGCGGCGGGTTGATCCTCATGCTCTGGATGTATCTGCTGAGCCTCGCCCTTCTTCTCGGAGCGGAGGTCAACGCCATCCTCATCATCCGGCGAAAGGGATCAGTGGAGGCCGTCGCGGCGTGAGAGAGTCTGTCCATGCAGATCGCCATCGCCTTGTTCGACGACTTCACGGCTCTCGATGCGGTTGGCCCCTACGAGGTGCTGTCCCGCCTGCCCGATGCCCAGGTCGTGTTCTGCTCGTTCCAGCGGGGCGTCGTGCGCACCGACATGGGCAGCCTTGGCATTGAGGTCGACGCCACCCTCGACGAGGTCGCATCGCCCGACATCGTGGTGGTACCTGGCGGCCCCGGCACCCGTCCGCTGATGTCGGACGACCGGATGCTCGACTGGATCCGCCGAGTGCACGCCGGCTCCACCTGGACGACCTCGGTTTGCACCGGGTCGCTCCTGCTCGGTGCGGCAGGATTGCTCGACGGCCTGGAGGCGACGGGTCACTGGGCGGCCATGGACGTCCTGGCATCGACGGGCGCCGTTCCCTCCCCGCGTCGAGTGGTCGTGGACACTCCTCATCGCATCGTCACCGCGGCCGGAGTGTCATCGGGCATCGACATGGCGCTCACCCTGGCTGGGCTGGTTGCTGGGGACGATTTCGGCAAGGCAATCCAGCTCGGCATCGAGTACGACCCGCAGCCGCCATACGACGCCGGATCGCCCGACAAGGCACCCCCGGCGCTGGTCGAACTGGTGCGGGCCGCGGCACCCAAGATGAACTGACCAAGGCGCGCTCGGAGGACCGGTCCGTCCTCTAGCGGGTGGTAGTGTGAGCGGTCCCTTGGGGCTATAGCTCAGTTGGTAGAGCGCCTGCATGGCATGCAGGAGGTCAGGGGTTCGATTCCCCTTAGCTCCACTCCAGGTCGGCCGAGGCGCCGACCTGTTGCGCGTCGGCGGTCAGTGCCCCGTTGACGATCCGACCTGCCACTCCATCCGGGCGGCATCGCCCCACAGCCGCTCGAGCTCGTAGTACTCGCGCACCTCGGCGTTGAACACGTGCACAACGAAGTCGCCGTAGTCGATCAGCACCCACCTCGCGTCGTCGAGGCCTTCGATCCGGAGAGGGGCAGGGCCGCCGATGGCCTTCACACGATCCTCGACCTCATCGGCGATCGTGCGCACCTGTCGCGGGTTGCTACCGCTGGTGATGACAAAGGCCTCCGTGATGGCCAAGATCGGTCCGACCTCGAGGATGATCGTGTCCGACCCCTGTTTGTCGTCGGCCGCCCTGGCGGCCTCGACGATCCAGGTGCGGACGTCCTCGACAGTGTGGACCTTCTTGGTGCTGATCACGGGTCGGGTGGTTCCTTTCGGGTATTCGCTGATGGAGGTGCTACAACCCCAAGGGTACGGGCCGCGGCCGGGTCACGGGTACAACCGCCGTTCCCTGATCTCCTTGACCACCGCGGCGGGGACCAGCCCTTCGATGGGGCGGCCGTCGGCGAGTCGCTGACGGATGTCGGTGCTCGAGATGGCGAGGGCGGGCATCGTGACGGGGGTGACCCGCCAACCGAGTAAGCCCGGCGCGGCGTCACCGTCCCGGGAGACAACCCCCAGCGACACCGCCGATCGAAGCTCATCGACGCGATGCCACGTGCCCAACTCGGCGGCCACGTCGGTGCCGATGATGAGCACGATCTCGGCCCCGGGCTCCGTGGCGGTGAGCGCCTCGACCGTGTCGAAGGTGTAGGTAAGTCCGCCTCGATCGATCTCGATCGTTGAGGCCTCCACGCCGGCCACCCCCGCCGTCCCCGCTTTGACCATGGCGAACCGATCTTCGCCCGAGGTGATTTCGCGACCAGCCTCCTTCTGCCACGGTCGGTTGGCGACGACGAGAACCACGCGATCGAGCCCGAGTTGGTGGCGCGCCTCACAGGCGGCGACGAGGTGGCCGTTGTGGAACGGATCGAACGTGCCGCCCAGTATCCCGAGGCGTGGTCCACGTGGCATCGGCCAGAGTCTACGGTGGGCTGGCGAGACCCACGCGACCCGCGAGGAGCCACGATGACACCTCACCTGCTGCTGGCCGCCCAAGCCACCGATCCCGCACTGATCGACGCGTGCGGCGCGCCCGACACATCGACCGTCATCTGCGAAGCGGTGTTCAACCTGACCGGCAATCGATTCCTGTCGGGCGCGGCCGACGTGCTCATCGTGACGCCGGCGAAGATCGTTTTGGTCCTGGTGATCGCCTTTGTGGTCAACCGGGTCGCCCGTCGCTTCATCCGTCGCTTTGTTGACGGCCTCAAGGGCGAAAGGGTTCGGCGTCGGCTGGGATCGCTGCGAGATATGAGCCCCGACCTCATACCGGGGACCGGCTCGGGTGCGAGCGTGCGCGGGGCGCAGCGGGCCGACACCGTCGGTGCGCTACTCAAGAGCACCGCGACGTTCGTGATCTGGAGCATCGCGATGCTGATGGTGCTGGGCGAGCTCGGCCTCAACCTCGGCCCGCTCATTGCCGGTGCGGGAATCGTCGGCGTCGCGCTCGGCTTCGGCGCCCAGAACCTGGTTCGCGACTTCCTGTCCGGCATGTTCATGATCGCGGAGGACCAGTTCGGTGTGGGCGACATCGTCGATGCCGGAGAGGCGAGCGGAGTAGTCGAGGCCGTCACGCTGCGCATCACCCGGCTGCGAGACGTGAACGGCACGGTCTGGCACATACCGAATGGGGCCATCACCCGCATCGGCAACAAGTCACAGCAGTGGTCGCGCGCCGTAATCGACCTCGACGTCGCCTACGACACCAACCTGGCCAGTGCCAAGGCCGTCATCCAAGAGGTCGCGGCCGAGGTCGCCGCCGACGAGGCGTGGAGCGCCATCATCATCGAGCCGCCCGAGGTGTGGGGTGTCGAGCACCTCGGTGCCGATGGCATCAGCATTCGGCTCGTGGTCAAGACCCTTCCTGCCCAGCAGTTCACCGTGGCCCGCGAGATCCGGTCCCGCATCAAGGAGCGGTTTGACGCCGACGGCATCGAAATCCCGTTCCCGCAGCGGGTCGTCTGGCATCGCAACGAGGACGGCACCGCGGCCCCAGCGGAACCGACGACGCGCGCCAAGCCGCGGAAGTCGGCCGCCAGGAAGCGGTCAAGCTAACAACCGATGCGCGCGCTGCGCCGCGTGGGACCTTCTCAGACGCCGCGTGAGACCTTCTCAGATGCTTCGGTCAGGTGCCGGCGAGTTTGCCGACGACTTCGGCGAACTGATCCATCTCTGGCTCGTGGACCACGATGTAGCTGAAGCCGAACTCGTCACGCCGCTGCTGCAGGGTCTCCACCATCTGGTCGGCCGTGCCGGCCAGGGCGATGGGGATGTCCGCGGCCTCCTCGGGCGTCAGACCGAACAGCGGGGCGATGTTGGCGTACGCCTCGTTGCGGTCGTCGGTGAACTGCACCATGAAGGTCAGGCACTGCAACTCGATCTCGTCGAACCGGGAGCCCGCGGCATCCTTAATCCACTGAATGCGCTCGCGGTAGATGTCGCCCTTGGATGAAGCGGCCACCTCCGGACCGACATAGCCAGCCCTGAGGTTGGGGTTGACGCCAATAATGTCGGCTTCCTTGGCCGCGATCGACAAGACGCGCTTGCCGCCGCCACCGATGATGACCGGCATCTTCTCGCTGTGCGGCCTGGGAAGCCCCTGTGCGTTGGTGATCGTGTAGTGCTTGCCCTTCAGGCTGGCGGTGCCTTCGCTCCAGAGCTGCTTCATGATGTCGAGACCTTCGACCATGCGGTCGATGCGCACACCCGGCGCGTCGTAGTCCATCCCGATCTCGTCGTAGTCGCTCTTCATCCACCCAGCGCCAATGCCGAACTCCACCCGTCCCTCGGTGGCCAGGTCGAGCGTGGCCATCTCCTTGGCCAGCACGACCGGATGCTTGTAGTCGTTGTCGAAGACCAACGAGCCGACCTTCAAGGTCTCGGTGGCTTCGGCCGCGATCGTCATCCCGATCGTCGGCGCCCACTGGTCGCCGAAGTGGTCGGGCATGAAGAGCGTCGTGTAGCCGAGCGACTCGATCTTGCGGGCCAGGTCACGCCACGCCTTGCCGGACGCCGCGCTCGACACCTGGACACCGAAACGGAAGGGCTTAGTCATGGCCAGCCACTCTATGACGACCCGCCACACCCCGCCCCCGTCCGCCGCCCCAGCCCCGTCCGACCCGTCCGACCCGCCCGACCCGCGCCTCGTCCCGCCCGACCCGCCCCTCCTGTCGGGCGACCTTCCCCGGCTTATACCGTGCTCGGGTTCTGAGGCCGGACGCGACAGAGCGCCCGCTCGAGGGGGAGTCGAGGGGCGCCCGGTCGTTTGCCGTCGTCTTCGTCGGGACTGGGGTTGCGAAAGTGCGATGCCAGGCGAAGGAGGCGAAAAGTTCAGAGGTTGCCGCGGCGGTCCTGCTCCCGTTCGATCGCTTCGAACAAGGCCTTGAAGTTGCCGGCCCCGAAGCCCTTGGCTCCTTCGCGCTGAATGATCTCAATGAAGACCGTGGGCCGATCGGTGATCGTCTCGGTGAAGATCTGCAACAGGTGGCCGTCCTGATCGCGATCGACGAGGATGCCCAGCTTCTGCAACTCGTCCCACGGAAGGTCGAGGTCGGACAGACGGGTCTTGGCGTCGTCGTAGTACGAGTCGGGCACCCGGAGGAAGCGCACGCCCCGGTCACGCAGCGCACCCACCGCGGTGACGATGTCTTCGGTACGCAAGGCGATGTGCTGCACACCGGGAGACAGGTAGAAGTCGAGGTACTCCTGGATCTGGCTCTTCTTCTTGCCCTCAGCTGGCTCGTTGATCGGCAGCACGACCTTTGAGCCGTCCCAGACCACGGTGGACATGAGCGCCGAGTACTCCGTGGAGATGTCGTCGTCGTCGAAGTGGACGAGCTGATCGAAGCCGAGCGTGCGCTGGTAGAAGTCGACCCAGTTGCCAAGGGCACCGAGTTCGACGTTACCGACGCAGTGGTCGATCTTGAGCAGGCCAACGGCGGCGCCGACCGGATCGGTTGGCAGGTTCTCGTCGGTGTAGCCAGGAAGGAACAGCCCGTCGTAACCAGCGCGCTCGACGAACGTGTGCTGGGTGTCTCCATAGGTGGCGATGGTGGATCGCACCACCTTGCCGGTGTCATCTTCCTCCACCCACGGCGACCGAAGGCCGACGGCGCCCCGGGCCAGCGCGGCTTCGTACGCGGCAGAGGCGTCGGTCACCGTGATGGCCAGATCTCGCACGCCGTCGCCATGGGTCTTGTGGTGCGCGGTGATGTCGGAGCCCTTGGTGAGCGCTCCCGTCATCACGAAACGGATCGGACCCTGCTCGAGTACCCACGAGCACCGATCGCGAACACCGGTCTCTGGTCCGGCGTAAGCGGTGATGGAGAATCCGAATGCGGAGGCCAAATAGTGGGCGGCTTGGCGAGCGTTGCCGACCCAGAACTCGAGGTGGTCCCAGCCGAGGAACAACGACGCAGGAACCGGCGTGTCGGTATCGATGTCGGTGGGGATGGTTGCGGTCATTTGGCTGTCCTCCCCGCAAGGTGATCGGCCTCGAGGCCGTCCCAGAAGGCCTTCACGCCGTCGAGCATCTCGGCCGCCCCGGCCATGAACTTCTCCTCGTCGAACCCTGGCGTGTGGAACGCCTCGACCAACTCTTCGGCGGTGTGCGCTGCGTGCTGATCCTCAACCTTGTCGTGCCAGGTCCAGAAGGCGAGGTTGAGGTCTTTGCACTCGCGCTCCTTGAAGGCCATCAGGCCGGCGATCAACTCTTTCCAGAACCCGGCCGCGGCCCAATGCTCGACGGCATAGGACGCGCCTTCGGCGATCGAAGGATCCTCGGCGCCGTAGATGCGGATCAACTCATCGCAGAAGAACAGCGTGGGCTCGGAGCCGTGGTGCCGCTTGCCGAGGTCGCTGAATGCCAGCCCGATCGGCTCGCTGAAGCGCAGCAGCCACTCGAAGTGAGCTGCGGAGAACTTGAAGCGGCTGCCGTCGACGGTGCCTTCGGTGGAGACGAGATCGGGGTCGACAGCCTCGCCGTCCATGCCCCTAGCCAGCGCACCGGTGCCGGCCTTGGCCGCATCCTCGGCGCGGAAGATGACCCCGAGCTCGTTCATCAGGATCTCCTTGCCGGACCGGTAGCTCTCGAGATCGGCGGCGTTGAGAACCTTGCGCATCTGCGCGACCACGAACTCGTGGGAGAACACCGAGAACTGCACGGTGAGGTGTCTGACCTCGTCACGGGTCACGTCGCCCTTGGCGAACCATCGCGTGTAGGCGTTGTCTCGGACGACGGGATGCTGGTGGACCAGATGGTCGACCCTGGCTCGGAACGCCTCTAGGTCTCGTGTCTCGGTGACGGTCATGGACTCCCCCTCATAGACAGTCTGTTCCCCTACCTAACACCACGGTGGTGGGTACGCGCAATCAATCTGCGACTTACTGCACATCATGACCAGTACAGAGGGCAGTAGCGTCTACAATCTGGGCATGTTGACTAGCCCCATCGATGAGCTCGACAGTCGCCTCATCCACGAGCTGGCCGAACGACCGAGAGCCGGCGTGCTCGAGTTGTCGAGGCAGCTCGGGGTGGCGAGGGGCACTGCCCAGGCCCGGCTCGACAAGTTGCAGGCCCGTGGCGTCATCACCGGCTTCGGGCCTGACGTCGAGCCAGAGGCCATCGGCTTCGAGGTGCTGGCCTTCTGCACGCTCGACATCGCCCAGGGCCGGCTGGGGGATGTTGTCGATCACCTGCGGGACATCCCGGAAGTGCTCGAGGCCCATTCCACATCCGGTCCCGGCGATCTGCACTGCCGGATCGTGGCTCGCACCAACGCCCATCTGCAGCAAGTCATCACCCGCGTGCTCGAAGTACAGGGCATCGGGCGAACATCCACCGTCATCGCCCTGTCCGAGCAGATCGGCCACCGCACCCTGCCGCTCGTCGAAGAAGCCGTCCAAGCGCCAACTTGAACAGCCGAACCGCTTTGCGAATGCTGGCCAGAGCGGCGACCCTGTAGGACATGAGCGAGCAGTGGTCACCAACGTCGTGGCGTGACCGACCGTCGGTCCAACAGCCATCGTGGCCAGATGAGGCAGCCCTCGATCGCGCGCTGAAGCAGCTATCGAGCCTTCCGCCGCTGGTGTTCGCCGGCGAGGCTCGCCAACTGCAGTCAGCGTTGGCCGAAGTGAGCCGCGGGCAAGCGTTCCTCCTGCAAGCAGGTGACTGCGCCGAGTCGTTCCACGACTTCTCCGCCGACAACATCCGCGACAAGCTCAAAGTGATCCTGCAGATGGCGGTGGTGCTTACCTACGGCAGCGGCGTGCCCGTGGTGAAGGTGGGCCGCATCGCTGGTCAGTTCGCCAAACCCCGCTCTGCCGATACCGAACGGATCGGCGGCGTCGAGCTGCCGTCGTTTCGAGGCCACATCGTGAGCGACGACGCGCCGAACGCGACGGCGCGGGTGCCAGATCCGGAGCGGCTCGTCACCGCTTATAACCAGGCCGCCTCGACGCTCAACCTGCTCCGGGCCTTCACCAAGGGCGGCTTCGCCGACCTGTCGCAGGTGCACTCGTGGAACCAGGAGTTCGTTGCCGCATCGAGTGAGGGCCGACGATTCGAGGAGATCGCCAGCGAGATCGAACGGGCGCTGCGCTTCATGCGGGCATGCGGCATCGACTTGCAAGCTGAGCAGCGGCTCCACCAGGTCGAGTTCTGGACCAGCCACGAGGCCCTCCTGTTGGGCTACGAGGAAGCACTCACCCGGCAAGACTCCCTGACCGGCGACTTCTATGACTGCTCAGCCCACATGCTCTGGATCGGCGAGCGGACGCGCCAGATTGACGGGGCTCACCTCGAGTTCCTGTCCGGCGTCAAGAACCCGATCGGCTGCAAGGTCGGCCCGACCGCGACCACCGACGAAGTGATCGAGATCTGTCAGCGTCTCAACCCAGAGCGGACCCCGGGACGCCTCACGCTGATCAGCCGGATGGGTGCCGAGAGGGTGGGCGACACTCTCCCCTCCCTCGTGCGGGCGGTCGACGCCGCGGAGCACGCGGTCGTGTGGGCGTGCGACCCGATGCACGGCAACACTTTCGCCAGTCCTTCCGGCCGCAAGACACGGCACTTCGACAAGGTGCTGGCCGAGATTCGGGAGTTCTTTGCCGTCCACCGAGCCGAGGGCACCGTCCCCGGCGGCGTTCACGTCGAGTTGACCGGTGACGACGTGACCGAGTGCCTAGGCGGCGCGGAAGACATCCTCGAGGATCAGTTGGAGATCAACTATTCGAGCGTGTGCGACCCTCGACTGAACGCGAGGCAGAGCATCGATCTCGCCTTCCGCGTCGCCGAGCTGCTCCGCGCCTGAGCCTCTCGGGAGGCCGAGGACGCTGGGGCCGCACCCGACCGAGTCGCCGATGCAGTGCTCCCGAAGCGACGACGGTTCCGTAGGCAGGAGTAGTTGAGCCCTCGGGCCATCTGGGTCACGGTCGAGGTGCTGCAATAATCGCTCGATGAGCATCCGGCGGTGGCCCGCAGTGATCCTGGCGCTCGGCCTCGTCGCGACCGCGTGCGGCGGCGGGTCGGGGTCCCGAGCAGACAACGGGTCGGACGGTGCCGCTGAGCCCACCGCCTCGACCCCAAGTGCTTCGGATGCACCTCACGTGGATCCCGTGGAGCGCCTCGGGGCCGAGTTCGCCGACGGGGCGGACACCTCTCCCACGGCTAAGGCAGACACGTCGAAGAACCGTTTCGGCGCACCGTCACCCGGCCGCTACCGGCTTCGGCTCGGTTCCGACAGCGACGGTCCGATCGTCGTCCTGGATGTGTTTGACCGCAAGGCCAAGGACCAACCAGCCGACGGGTTGGCCCAAGCCTGGGTCCGGCGGACCCACGATGAGGGCATGCTCCGCCTGGTCGTGTTCGATGGCCGAGGTATGGTTGTCACCGATGAGGTCCGGTACCGATCCGACGGTTCCACCCGCCCGTGTACATGGGAGCCGGCTTATGTCGAGGTCCCCCGCACGCTGCGGTCCGGCCTGACCTGGTCCGTGGATTCGCGGTGCGAGTCGGGCTCGACCAGCAAACTCGAGGTACGCCGAAAGATCTCGGCCGAGGTCATCGGCGAGCGCGAGGTTGACCTCTTCGATCGACGCTTCTCCACCGTCGAGATTGCTTGGGAGGCAACAGACTCCATCGTTGGGAATGGGCTGGACGCGGGAGACAAGAAGGCCCTCACCATCGACTGGTCCTGGCGGTTTGGCCTTGCGCTGCAGACGCAGGGCGGTGTCGGCACCGTGATCGCGGGCGAAGTCAAGAACGCCGGAGGTTCGTGGGAGCGGATTCTGACCGACCCCGCCAAACCTGAATCCTCGGCGAAGCCCGCCGACCTCCACGGCTGAGCCAGCCTCTTTTCGGACAATCAGTCTCAAGTCGGGCAGGAGACTTCCAGACGGCGTCGAAATTATGCAGGAGGAAACCCGAACTCGGGACCTGTTGACCATCTACTGGGGAGATTGAATACGTGCGACGAATTCTAGCTGTTGTGGCGGCCGCGGCCGCTCTTGGAGCAACTGTCATGGCGCCTGCCGCGTTCGCCCACGGCAGGGACGCCACCGGCGGGTCGACCAACTTCTGTGGCTTCCAGAACAGCCTTCAGGTTGAGACTGGCGTTTCGGCAGTTGACAACGCCTATCCGTACCAGGGCCGGAAGTCCTACGAGATCCCGGTTGGCCCCGGTTACCACGTCGACGATCGTGACTACATCGGCTGGGGTGGGTTCACCTCGCTGCCGACTCGGGCCGTGGACCGCGCCAAGACCGGCGGGGTCGGATGGGGCGCGTGGGACCACGATCACAGCGCTGGCCTCTGGATCTACGAAGAGAGCGGCGTCGAGCGTGGCCTCCAGCGTGGCGGGCGAGGCGCGTTTAACTCCAACCCAGCACTGGGTGGCGCGTGGGAGACCTACGTGGCTCCCGACGCTGACCCCTGCGTACAGCCCAACGCGGATCGCGTCGTCTTCTAAACACGCAGTCATCTGATCCGAACGCAGCCCCGGCTTTGGCCGGGGCTGCGTCGCGTCCAGCCGCTTCGTCGTTTGTGAAGCCTGACCGCCACATGTGGCGGTGAGCCTTCACAAACGCTGGGCGTAGCCTTCGATCATGTTTCGAGTGATGACGCTGAACATCTGGAACCTCGCCGGTCCCTGGCGCGATCGTCGCCAGGAGATCGTGGCGTGGATCAACCGGTTGGAGCCGGACGCCATCTGCCTGCAGGAGGTGATGGACGACGGCACCCGCAGCACCGCTGGCTGGTTGGCTGAGCACGCCGACGGCGAGTGGCATCAGGTCTTCGGCGGGTCGTCGGTCCGATGGGCGCCAGAGCAGCGCTTCGGCAACTCGGTGCTCACCCGGGAACCCATCACCGACTCGGCGTCCTATGAGCTCCCGTATGACGAAGACGCGACCGATACCCACCGGGTGGTAGTGCACGCCCGGGCTGGCGGCATCGACTTGTTCTCCACCCACCTGGCCTGGCGCTACGAGGTCGGCGCGTTGCGCGAACGGCAGGTCGCGGCCATCGATCGGATCATCACTGAGAGGGCCGACCCCGCATCTCCCCTGCCGCCGATTCTGGCCGGTGACTTCAACGCCGAGCCTGACAGTACCGAGATTCGATTCCTGTCGGGACTGGCATCCATCGACGGGCACAGCACCTACTACCAGGACGCGTGGCGCGTGGCCGGCGCGGCCGGGCCGGGATGGACCTGGGACAACCGCGACCCGTTCGCGGCCGCGGAACACGAGCCGGACCGGCGCATCGACTACGTCTTCGTCGGGTGGCGCCGCGACAGCGGGGCCGGACGGGTCGAATCGGGCAGGGTCATCTGCGACCGAGCCCTGACCGGCACCTTCGCCAGCGATCACTTCGGCGTGGTGGCCGACATCGCGACGTGACGTCGACGGAGTGTCGCGGACCGGTTGCGTGGCCGACGTAGAGACCGGGGCGTTGCTAACGTCGATCAGAGAAACGGAGGTCGAAGCGTCGACGTGGATCTGAACTCGCCTGAACTGTGGCGGTGGATCTGGCTGGTGATGGCAGTGACGTTCGCCGTTGGCGAGCTGGCCGTGGCCGGTTCGTTCTTCCTCCTGCCCTTCGCCGCCGGTGCGACCGCGGCCGCCATCGCTGCTTTTATCGGCGCGCCGATTGGCATCGAATGGCTGCTCTTCCTGCTCGGCTCCGCGGCCAGTTCCGCCCTCCTCTGGCCACTCGGACGTCGGCTCGACAACAAGTCACCCAACGCAGCCATCGGTGCTACTCGGTGGGCCGGCCGCGAAGCCATGGTGCTCGAAGATATCCCGGCCGGTTCCGGCAGCCTGGGCACCATCAGACTCGACCGTGAGGAATGGCGGGCAGAAAGCCTCACGGGCGAAGAGATCCGAGCCGGCTCAACCGTGCTCGTGAGCCGGGTAGACGGCACCCGGTTGATCGTCCTCCAACTGGAGGAACCCCGCGAGCCGTCAATAACCCAACCTCACCCCCAACCCGGCACCCAACCCGGCACCCAACCTGACCCGACACCCGGGTCCACTGACTAAGGAGCTGTTTCGATGGCGTTCGTCGTCGTACTCGCCGCGCTGGCCTTCGTGCTGTTCATGGTCGTGCTCAGCGGCGTCAAAATCATCCGTCCCTACGAGCGAGGCCTTGTTGAGCGGCTGGGCAAATACCACGCCACCTCAGGGCCCGGCCTCCGCCTGATCCTTCCCTTCGTTGATCGCATGGTGCGGGTCGATATGCGCGAGCGCGTCGTGGATGTGCCGCCGCAGGAAGTCATCACCTCAGACAACGTCGTCGTCTCGGTCGATGCCGTCGTGTACTACGAGGCCACCGATCCGCAGCGCCTGGTCTACAACGTCGTCGACTTCTACTTGGCCGTCACGAAACTGGCCCAAACCAACCTCCGCAACGTCGTCGGCGACATGCAACTCGATGAGGCACTGACCTCGCGCGACACCATCAACACGCACCTCCGACAGATCTTGGACGAGGCCACCGACAAGTGGGGCACGAAGGTCGTGCGTGTCGAGATCCAGCGCATCGATCCGCCGGCCGACGTGATGAGCGCGATGCACGAGCAGATGAAGGCCGAGCGCACCCGGCGAGCGACCGTCACCACCGCCCAAGGCGATCGGGAAGCGGCCATCGCCAGGGCCGAGGGCGAGAAACAGTCGAAGATCCTCGAGGCCGAGGGTCACCGCGAGGCGCAGATCCTCGACGCTCAGGGTCGGGCCGAAGCCGTCAAGGCCGAAGCCGACGCGGAGAAGTTCCGTCAGATTGCCGTGGCCGAAGGTGAGTCCGACGCCATCCGGGCCGTGTACCAGGCCATCCACGACGGCGGACCGACGGCCGACCTGATCGCCATCAAGTACCTCGAGACGTTGCAGGTGATGGCCGACGGCCAAGCCACCAAGGTCTTCTTCCCGACCGAGGCAACCGCGCTGCTCGGCGCCTTGGGCGGCATGGCCGAGATGTTGCAGTCCGGCGCGGCCGCCGCGAATGGCGCCAAGCCTGCAACGAGCACGCGCAAGCGTTCGTCCTAATCCGAAGCCTGGGCCGGCGCGGCATCAGGGCCACGACAGCGATCAGGGCCGAAGCCACACTCGCGCCCGTGGGTTACAGGTCGGAGAGGTGGGCGAAGTCGTTGAAGCGAACGAGGTTCCACGTGCGGCCTTCGCGCCGCCACTCAGTCACCGAGGCGTTGACAACATCGGTGCGAAACCGGCGCTGCACCGGCAGTTGAGCAAACGCGTTCAAAGACGACTCGATCACGCCGCCGTGGCAGGCGACCACCACCGTCTCGCCCTCGTGCTCACGCGCCAGGGAGTGCAGCGCGCCCGCTGATCTCGCCGTGAATTCGGCCCAGGTTTCGGATCCGGGGGCCGCCCGCGCGTAGGGGTCTGGGCCCCACGGACCGATGCCCCACTTGGCTTGGAACTCCTCCCAGTTCATCCCGTCGGCCTCGCCCGGGTGCAGTTCACACAGATCGCACTCCTGGCGCGCATCGATACCTCCAATGGCTGGAGAGAGAATCGCCGCGGTCTCGATCGCTCGAGGGAGGATCGATGAGTAGAGCACCGCCGCGTCCGAGGCCTCTTTCGTGCGTTCGAACCGGGCGGCTAGAGCACCGACCTGTCGCCGCCCAAGGTCGCTCAACCCGAGGCAGTGCTCGTGACCGGCCACGACCTGGTCGGTGAACCCACGCGCCTCGCCATGGCGGACCAGCAGCAGCCTTGTCACGTGTGCCGTTCTACCCGAGGTTCTCGACGAACTTTTCGAGCTGCTTCAGGTTGCGCACCTCGAACACGCCATCGCAGTGGGCCGAGTACTCGGAGATGATCGAGTCACCTGTATCCCAGTACGACTTCGGCTCCGGGTTGAGCCAGTAGACGTGCCTGGCCTTCTGCTCGATTTCCTTGACCACCCATGCCGACGACGCGTGGTAGTTGTTGCGGGCGTCGCCGAGCAGAATCACGGTCGAACGGTTCGTGATCTCGCCGCCCCACTTCTCCCAGAAGACCTCGAAGGCGTGTCCGTAATCGGAGTGACCGTCGACCCAAATGACGTCGGCCTCGGTGTTGACCCGGTGAATGGCTTCGGTGATGTCCTCAATGCCCTCGAAGTACTTCGTGACCTCATCGATGCCGTCAATGAACACAAACGAGCGAACCTTCGAGAACGTCGACGACATCGCATAGACAAGCTGCAAGGTGAAGCGGGCAAAGGCAGCTACCGAGCCGGAAATGTCGGCCACAACGATGATCTGCGGCTTGGCCGGCCGCGGGTACTTGAACTTCGGTTCGGCGGGCACACCGCCGTAAGACAGCGAGTGGCGCATGGTGTTGCGGAAGTCGAGGGGGCCTTTGCGGCCGTGTCGACGTTTGCGCGCCAGCCGCACCGCAAGACGCCGGGTGAGCGGATAGATAGCTCGCCGCAACGTGACCAGTTCTTCGCGGGTGGCGTGCATAAAGTCGACATCTTCTGGGAGCGGCTTGCGCAGCGTGCGGGCCATCGCCTCCACCCCCCGATCAGCCACAAGGCGTCGACGGATCTCGGCCTCGACTTCCTTCTTCATCTGATCGACGCGGGTCTCGTACTCGTCCTTGGCGAGCCGCTCCTCCAGCGGCGTCAGCCCGCCGTCGGCTTCGTTCTGAGCTTGTTCCAACAGCTTGTTGAGGATGCCGTCGAGATCAAGGTTTCGCAGCGTCCGATACAGGTAGTAGGTGCCGCCGACCGGACGGCCGGGCTCCATCCCGGCGAACCGGGTGACCGCTTGCTGTGCGATGGCTTTCATCATCGCCTGGTCCGCGTTAGCCAGCGCCTTGTAGAGCATCTCGGCCAAGTCTTCGGGGCTCATACCCTCAAGCCCGCCGCCGCCTTCGCGTGAGCCGAGCATCTTCTCGATCATCTCGT
>JBPCMH010000090.1:0-5859 GCA_051002495.1 Acidimicrobiales bacterium | reverse complement strand
ATCGGTGACGTGTGGGAGTGGACGTCGACCGACTTCGACAGTTACCCCGGCTTCGCCACCTTCCCCTATCGCGAGTACTCGGAGGTCTTCTTCGAATCTGGGTACAAGGTCCTCCGCGGCGGGAGTTGGGCCACCGATGCCTCAATGGCACGCGCCACGTTCCGGAACTGGGACTATCCCATCCGGCGGCAGATCTTCACCGGCTTCCGCTGCGCACGCGATGCCTGACCCCGACCCGAAGGGATCTCCATGAGCTCGACGCTGACCGTCGACATCCATCTGGACGACCACGACCTACGCGCCTCGCTTGAGACCGACGCTCGACGGGGTCTGACGGCGACACCGAAGTTTCTGCTCCCCAAGTACTTCTACGACGACCGCGGCTCTGAGCTTTTCGACGAGATCACCCGAGTGCCGGAGTACTACCCGACGAGACGGGAAGCAGAGATCCTCCGGCGCGAGGCCGCGACCATCGCCAAGCTCTCCGAGGCGGACACGCTGGTTGAGCTTGGGTCGGGCACGTCGGAGAAGACGCGACTGTTGCTCGACGCGATGCGTGACGCCGGCACGCTCAAGCGGTTCATGCCCTTCGATGTGAGCGAGGGAATGCTGCGCTCCGCCGCGGCCGCTATAGACGAGGAGTACCCGGGCACCGAGGTACACGCGGTGGTCGGTGACTTCGAGCGCCACCTTGGGTTACTGCCACGCCGCGGACGACGGCTGGTGGCGTTTCTCGGTGGAACGATCGGCAACCTGAACGCCGCGGCGCGGGCCTCGTTTCTCGTCGATCTCGCGTCCGGGCTCGATGCCGGTGACACGCTGCTGCTCGGCACCGATCTGGTCAAGGATCCCGATCGGCTTGTCCGCGCTTACGACGACGCAAGCGGGGTGACCGCGGCGTTCAACAAGAACATCCTCCTCGTGCTCAACCGCGAGCTCGGGGCCAACTTCGATCCCGGTCAATTCGATCACGTCGCCGTGTGGGACGCGGCCGAGTCTCGCATCGAGATGCGCCTGCGATCGGTGGCGGACCAGACCGTCGAGGTCAAGAGTCTCGATCTCCACCTCACCTTTACTCGGGACGAGGAGATGCGGACCGAGATCAGCTCGAAGTTCGTGCGGGCCACGGTGGAAGCCGAGCTCGACGCGGGCGGTTTCGAGCTGACCCACTGGTTCACCGACGAAGACGACGACTACGCGCTCTCACTCTCGGTCAGACGCTAACCCGGTTTCGCTGTCGGTCAGGCGTTGAGCGTGAGCACGAGCGCTTAGCCGGCGAAGTAGCGGGAGACCGGACCGGCGCCCGGGCACATCACGTTCTCGTCAAAGCGAACGGGGATGGTCTGCACCATGACCGCCCGGCCACCACCGAAGGCCCGGTTGCACCACTGCTGCGCGCGCTCCATGTCGGGTGCGCCTGCCACCCAGACGGGCAGGCCGGGCGCGAAGCCTCCGGCGATCTTCGTCCACTGGTAGTCGGTGGAGTAGATGCCGACGTCCTTGCCTGCCTTGCGCACCGCCTCGATTGCCCCGCGAATGGCGACCGAGTTGAGCTCGGTGTTGTCGGTCCAGTAGTTCATGGTTTCGATGTCCAGCCACACGAACGGCACATCGACCCCTGAGCGATCGGCGTGGCGGAGGGCGGCAACCGCGCCGTTGTAGCCAAAGTTGAAAGCGATGCAGGAGATCTCGCCGACGCAGTCGTGCTTCGGTCCCGTTGCGCCAGCGTCGATTTCCCATTCGACCTTGGGGAAGTTGACGTTGATGTACACCCCGGCCCTCCCGCTCGATCTGGCCCAGCGCCACTGGTCGGCCAGGCAGGGGTTGGTGCGCAATGCCCGGCCGCCGGTCACGCCCACGATGCCAAAGCCGAAGCCCGGGTCGGGGTAGGCGCCACCGCACTGTGGATAGGAGATGTCGTTGCCGGTTAGGCCAGCGCTGTCAGGGCCGGCTGCCTTCGCGGCGCGCCGGACGGGCTCGGAGGGAACCGGTAGCAAGACCGGATCGGGCGGCGGGGGCGTGGACAGCGGACCCCATCCCATGCCGCCGACGATGGCAACGATCCCCCGCCGAAGATTCTTGCGCAGGCTGCCATGCCAGGTGGCGTCGCAGAAGGAGAACACCCCACCATCTCGGGCGGCCACCCAGTAGCCGTCGCCGGATGAGGTCGGGGCGATGTCGACTACGGCGGCGTTGAGGTCGGTTCCGACGACGCCGCCGTGGTAGTCAGCGTCACCGAACGCGAAGACGCCGCCGTCAGCCGCCACGATCCAATAACCCGTGCCGGTGGTGTTGGCGGCAATGCCGACGACACGTTCGCCGAGCCGTTCGCCGCCCATGCCGCCGAGGAACGCTGCGTCGCCGAAGGCGAACACACCGCCGTCGGTGGCCACCAACCAGTACCCCTGGCCCGACCGAGTGCGGGCGATCGAGACGATCGGCGAGTTCAGCGTGGTGCCGGCCAGCGAACCAGCGAAGACCGCATCGCCGAAGGCAAAGACGCCACCGTCGCGCCCGACCATCCAGTACCCGTCACCGGTCGGGGTCTGTGCCGCGCCGACGATTGGCGCGGATCCAGCCGAAGGCTCCACCGCTCCGTCGAAGGTCTGATGGCCGAAGGCGAACAACCCGCCGTCACCACCGACGAGGCGGTAACCATCGTTCGGGCGCAGGTCAGCCAGCGGAAGGTTGTCAGGCCGCGGCGGGCCAACTACGGCGAAAGCCGGCTCGGCCGCGCCGACCACAGCGAGGAGGACTAAGCCGATGATGAGGTGAAAAATCGGAGGTCGACGTTTGGAGGCGCCGGATGCGGGGAAGGGAGAGTCCGGTGGCATCTGCACGCCGGACCGATCGGCGCGCCATCGCGGATCTTGACCGGTGAAGGCCGGAAACTTCCGGGTAAACGGCGGTCATTTTCGTACTGAACACCGTTGTGGGCGTTACCAGCCGTTTTTAGCCACGGCGCCAGTCGGTCTGCGGGTCAGCCCGCGCCGAGCGCTTCAGTTCCTCGAACCCCGAGAACGCGGCCAGTTCCCGTACGAGATCCCAGAGGCGGCCTGCTTCTTCGCCCTCAGGTACGCGGTCAATGACCGGCCCGAAAAACGATGGCCCGTCCGGCGGAGCGAACGTGAGCACGGGGGTACCCATGTCGCGACCGACCCGCGACAGCGCTAGTTCAGAATCAGCGCGAACCTGCGCGGTGAGTCCATCGTCATCTGTAGCCGCGGCCAGATCGGTGTGGGGCTCTGCCGCGGTGAGGGCTTCCTCGATAGCGATGCCGCCGACGAGCTCAGCGAAACGCCGGTCGATGTGGAAGCTGGTGCCGACGGCGCTGTAGAAGCGCTCGACCGCGGCGTTGTCGTGCTGATCGGCGATGGCCGCGGCGACGCGAAGAAGTCGAAGGCCGAGCCCGTGTCCGGCGGCGTAGCCCGGCGGGAACTCCTTGTCGTAGTCGCGGTGCTCGTTGATGATTCGCAGCGAGATGAACCGCCACTCGATGTTGATTGACCGCACCTCGCGGACCTCATGTGCCCACCGTGACGTGATCCAGGCCCATGGGCAGACGGGGTCGAAGAAGAACTCAAGGTCGACCATGGCCTCAGCCTGCCTCGTCGTCGATCGTTATGCCGGCTTCGGCGATGAATCGCTCCCCCACCGGCACGATCTGGATGGGGGTGATCGTCGTCCCGGCCAGGCTGGCGACGCCGAGCACACCGCTGAGCTCCGCGCCGCTAAACGAGGATCCGCGCAGGTTCGACTTGTGGAGCAAGGTGCCTCGAAACACGGAGTCATCGAATCGGGTGCCGGGCAGGCTGACCGCGGTGAGGTCAGCTTCTTCGAGCAGGCAATCATCGAACACCACGCGAACGCCCTTCGCTCTCGTGAACGTGGCCGAGCGCATGGCGCAACCGCGGAAGACGACGCCCTCCATCGAAGCCTCGGTCAGCACAACCCCGGGAACGTGCTGCCTGACACGCGGACGTGCCCGGCCACCACTCCGGAGAGGTCGGCGGACACGATCTGCTCACCGACGATCTCGTCCTCTTCGTCGATGGTCGTGCGGTCGTTGTCTTCAAGGTCAGCCGCGATCAGTGGGGCTCTGGGCTCGTCGGCCGCCGCGCTCATGCCTCGGCGAACGCCTCGACCACGTCGGCCCTGAAACGCATCAGTTCATCGGCGTGAGTGGCGTCGGTCTTGCCGAGGCGGACCATGACCAGGTCGAGCGCTGGCACGATCATGATCGACTGACCCTCGTAGCCATTGGCCCAGAAGGTGCCGAACTCATCGCCTCGAACCCACCAGTGCGCGCCGTACTGCCGACCGTTCGTCGGGTCCGTCGACCTGAACGTGCGCCCGTGGTCGACCCAACCTTCGGGCAGCAGCCGCCGACCATCCCACATCCCGTCCCGGAGGTAGAGGTAGCCGAACCGGGCAAAGTCCTGCGCGGTCGCGTAAACGAACGATGACGCGATGAACGTGCCGGCGTCATCGAATCGGGCCGTGGCCGAGGTCATACCCAGCGGACCGAACAGCCGGGCGTCCAAGAACGCCTGCATGCCATCGACTCCCCCGCCGATGACCTCGCCGGCCAGCCTGGACACAATGTTGCTCGTACCGCTCGAGTAGTTGAACACGTCGCCCGGCGGGTGGGCCGGGGGACGCGAGGCGGCGAACCCAGCCACGTCACCCTGTCCTGAGCCGAACAGCATCTCGATGACATGGCTGACCTTGTCATCGACGTAGTCCTCGCAGAAGTCGAGGCCGTCACGCATGGCCAGCATGTGGTCGAGGGTGATGGCGGAGCGCGGATCGTCGGCGCCCTGCCACTCCAGCACCGCCGCTGGCTTGTCGATCTCGATCAGTCCGTCACCGACCAGCATCCCGATGACCGCGTGCACCACGCTCTTGGCCATCGACCACGAGATCATGGTGGTCGCCGCCGTTGTCTCGTCGGCGTACCGCTCGAAGACGAGCCGGCCCCGGTGCACGAGTACCAGCGCGTGCGTTTCGGCGAGCGGCCCGTTGCTGTCGAAGGCCCGATCGATGACGGCCGAGATATCGACGCCAGTCGGCAGCGCGCCGGTCGGCCACTCGTCGGTCGGCCAGGCCACCCCTTCGGGTTGCGCCGGCAGCGGCACGAGCGGTGTTGCCGCTTCTGTGGTGCTCACGGGATCAATCGCGTTCGATCTCCGGACCGAGCTTCTCGCGGATGAGCCCGACAACCTCGCCCGGCTCGGCGTGACGTCCCGTCTCAAGCTTGGAGTAGATCAACTCTCCGTCGAGGATGACCTCGAAGCGGCCTTTCGATGTCGGGATCAGGTCAATCGACTCGATGATCGGCGCCCAACCTTGCAGCAGTTCGTCCGTCAGACCGACGGCTCTGGGTACGTAGTTTCAGGGAACGCAAAAGTCGATGCTGATGCGGTGCGTTGGATCCATCACGGCGAGCTCCTTCCCCAGACAACGCCATCGACGCTACCAACCGCGACCGGTTCGACTCCCGCCGGCTTCCAAATCCGGATCAGTAAGAGCGGTCGGCGGTGCACAGCAGCATCACCGACGCCGGCGCTGCACACGTGAGGTCGAGCCTGTCCCGATGCTCGTCGAGCCTGACACGGGGAGCCCGCCACCGATCATGTCGCCACGTGGTGTCCCGTCGGCGAGGTCCCGTCTTCCCCTCGTAAACGCCGTCTTCGGGTTGGCGATCGCGGTGGTGTCGGCCGGGGTTCTCGGTGGAGTTTGGGGGTGGACCGCGGCTGCGATTTGCGCGCTAGCCCGAGTTTCCTGGGTAGCTGATGCGTGAGTGGTGTTGTCGCAGGTCAGCGGGCGGGTTGGCGGGAGGGCCGCGTATTACCCAGG
>JBPCMH010000089.1:0-4702 GCA_051002495.1 Acidimicrobiales bacterium | reverse complement strand
GGCCAGTCCACCGAAATCCAACCGACCCGGACCCGGACGCCCCAAAGGCACCCGGCGACCGCCCAGAACCCGCTACCCAGCCATCAAGAAAGCCGCCTGAGCAGCGTCCAAGGTTTAATCGCAAGCTTAGGCCAGCACGGCGCGGGCGACGAGGTCGGTGCCGAACGCCGTGAGGATGGCGAGGTAGAGCAAGCCGGTTGCCGCCATCACCGCGGCATACTGCCGCTCCTTGAGGGCCGCCTTCGTCACGAAGCTCAAGACGATCGTCGTCACCGCGCACGCCACCCAGAACCAACCGAGCAAGCCCCCGTAGCCGTCATCGATCGATCCGCTGAGCACCGAAAGCATCCCCGTTGGCAGCAGCAGCGCGCCGACCTCGAAGGGCCAGGAGACGGCGAGCCACCCGTTGAGCTCGTGGATCGGCTGACGGGCCAAGCCCGGCTGAACCAAGTACCAGTGGCCGAGGAGCATGGCGTCGGTGACCGCGCCGAGAAACACCGCTCCGGCGAAAATCCGAAGGAGGGCGACCGCCGAGTTGCCACCTGCGTCGATACCGGCCGCCACCAGGGCGACCACGCCGATGGCGGGGGCAATGAGGTCGAGTACGGGCGGGAACTCCGGCACCGTCTCGTCGACGTCGTCTGCCTGCCGGTCGATGCCGGTCATGGCCGACACCCGGGCCGAACGCCGCTGCTGTTGGTCGCGTTCGCCGGCGACGCCTGCGCGACGGCGAACCACCGAGACGACCAGCGCCACCACGGTCGCGAGCACGACACCGGCGCCGGCGACCTCCCGCAGCGGCACCGTGTTGAACGCCATGCCGATGGCGACGCCGCCCGCGGCCATGACGCCGAAGGTCGAGCGGAGGAGCCAGCCGTACCCAATGCCAACAACGCGGTGGCGGGAGGTGACCCACAGGAAGAAGAGCCCACCGATAGACCACTGCAGGAGCACGGTGGCGGCATCCAAGCTGATCATGGCGTCACCACGCTTGCAGCCAGTGGGATCGCATCCAAACCGACCATCCCGGCGTGCTGATCAGAGCAGACCGAGCACAGCACCGAAGTGCGAGACGGCCATATCGACCAGGCGCTGAGTAGTTGACGGGTCGTTCACGTCGTCGACCACGGCGAGGACCTGTCCGCCTGCGATCAGGCCTCCACGATGTGGAGGGCGTGGTCGGCGCGGTTGAGCGGATCGGGTCCCTGCTCCCTAGCGACCACGATGTCTTCGATGCGGGCGCCGAAGCGACCCTCGATGTAGATGCCCGGCTCAATGGAGAAAGCGTGGCCGGGCTGCAGCGGCTCGCCATTGCCCGAGACAAGATACGGGTCTTCGTGCTCCTCCATCCCGATGCCATGACCGGTGCGGTGGATGAAGTAGTCGCCGAGCCCGGCCTCCGCGATCCGATCCCTGGCGATCGCATCGACGGCCTCGCACGAGCGCCCCACGGTTGCCCCCTGAACGGCCTCGTCCTGAGCCGTGCGTAACACGTCGTAGAGATCGACGAACTCCTGTGGAGGAGGGCCGGTGAATACTGTCCGCGTGATGTCGGAGCAATAGCCGGCCATCGTGCCCCCGAAGTCGCAAACGACGGCCTCCCCGGCGCCGATGACCCGGGACCCCGGCTCGTGGTGCGGGCTGGCGGAGTTCGGTCCGCTACCGACAATGGCGAAGTTGACCCGATCATGGCCCTCGGCCCTCAGCCGTCGCCCAAGCTCGGCCGACACGTCGGCCTCTGGCCGTCCGACGAGGGGGATCTCCCCGCCCAGCAACGCGGCGGCGACACGGTCGGCCGCCTCGGCGGCAGCGCGAAGTGCGGCGACTTCGTCCGCGTCCTTCACTGCCCGGATCGGACCAGTGACCGCGGACGCCCGTTCCCACGTGACGTCGGGCAGGAGTCGCTGCAGGCCGACGAGAAAGGTCGCCCAGGCACGGTCACCGAAGGCCACGGTCTTCGCTCCGCCCATCAAGCCAGCCACGATCGCCAGCGGATCTTCCGTCTCACCCCAGGCACGGATGGTGAATACCTCGGGGCGCTCTTCGACTCGGGCTGCCTCGAGACGCGGCACGACGAGCGTTGCCTCCCCGTCGGCCTGGAGCACCAGCATGGTCAGCCGCTCCAACGGCATGGCGTGATAGCCGGTGAGCCAGGGCAGATCGGCCCCCAGCGACAACAGCACGGCGTCGACACCCATCTGACCCATGCGTTCTCGTACTCGCGCCACGCGTTCGGCTGACATGGGTGGCCAGGCTAACCAGTGAAGGTCGGGGCGGCGGCGCGTTCAGACCGAGGTCGGTGCAGAACCGGTGGACGCGCCGGACGCGGCCTCACGAGCGTGGTAGCTCGACCGAGTTAGTGGCGAGGCCTGCACATGGCCAAACCCCATCGCCTCGCCGATAACACGCAGGTCGTCGAACTCCTCGGGTGTCCACCATCGGGCGACGGGAAGGTGGTTGGCGGTCGGGCGCAGATATTGGCCGAGCGTCACGATGTCGACGCCGACCGCTCGCATATCGGCCAACGTGGCGACGACCTCATCGGCCGTTTCGCCCATCCCGAGGATGAGGCCTGACTTCACCGTGAGCCCGGCCGCATTGGCCCGAGCCAGCACGGCGAGGGATCGGGCATACGACGCCGACGGACGCACCGCCCGCTGCAGCCGGGCCACCGTCTCCATGTTGTGATTGAGCACGTCGGGGTGAGCGTCGAAGATCGTCTGGAGCGCGTCGGGGTCGCCCTTGCAGTCGGGGATGAGCACCTCGACTGCGCAACCGGGGACGCGACGTCGGACGGCTTCGATGGTGGCGGCGAATGCGGCCGCTCCCCCGTCGGCAAGATCATCACGGGCGACCGCGGTGACGACTGCGTGCTCGAGACCCATGCGCTCGACGGCATCGGCCACGTGCTCGGGCTCCGCGGCGTCGAGCGCGAGGGGCTTGCGAGTGTCGACTAGGCAGAACCCGCACGCTCGCGTGCATCGCTCCCCGTTGATCATGAACGTGGCCGTGCCGTCGGCCCAACACTCGAAGATGTTGGGGCACCCGGCCTCCTCGCACACCGTCACCAGATCGAGCGAGCGCATCGTCTTCTTCAAGTCGCGGTACTCGGGGCCAAGGTTGGCCTTGACCCGGAGCCACTCAGGCTTCCGTGCATCGACAGCCAAGCCCGCGTCGGCATCAACACCGGCTTGCGCCAGACGTCCCAACAGCCGAACCGGCGTGCCTCCCGTGCCCTCTCCCCGAGTGAATGGAGCCAAGTCGTCGGGCCGCACCTTCCACGCCACGTCGGCGCGCTCGACTGCGTGCTGACCCCACAGGCGCTCGGCCCGTGCGACCACCGCATCGACCACCTGATGCATGGTGACGTCGACCCCTTCGGCGGTCAGCGACGTCACCGCATTGTTGGCGATGCCGCACGGCACAATGTGGTGGAACATCGCTAGGTCGGGGGTGACGTTCAACGCGAAGCCATGCATCGAGCGTCCCCGGGTGAGCCGAACGCCGATGGCGGCGATCTTTCGGGGCGTGGGGGTGTCGGCGCCGACCCACACACCTGGGTAATCCGACAGCCGGGAGGCGCCGGTGAGGCCGACATCGTTCAGCGAGTCAATGACGAGTTGCTCGATGTCGTGGACGTACTTGGGTGTGGCGTCTGGCCCCATCGGAACCGACACGATGGGGTACCCGACGAGCTGACCAGGGCCGTGGTAAGTGACATCACCGCCGCGGTCGGTGTCGATGAGCTCCGCGCCGACCGCGGCTGGGTCGACGAGCACGTGTTCAGGCTTGGCCCTCACACCCATGGTGTAGACCGCCGGATGCTCAAGCAGCAGGAGATGATCGTCGCTGCTCCGCTCGAACAGCGCGCGCTGCAGGGCGTGCGCGTCCTGATAACGGACCCGCCCCAGCCAGCGGACGCGAAACGTCACGCCAGCTCCGCCGCCCAGTCGCGGGTCTCCAGGATCTCCTTGATCTTGGCGATGAAGGCCGATGCGTAGGCCCCGTCGTAGGCACGGTGGTCGAACGACAGCGCGAGGTTGCCGATCGGGTGCACGGCGATGGCGTAGCCCTCTCCGGCTGGAATGGCGACGGGCTTCATCTTCACGCCGTCGGTGGAGATGATGGCCACCTGCGGCTGGTTGATCACCGGCGCGGTAAGCAGGGTGCCGAACGGACCCGGGTTGCTGATGGTGAATGTGCCGCCGGCAATGTCGTCGGCACCGAGCTTCTTCGACCGGGCCTTCGAGGCCAGTTCGTTGAACTCCCTGGCCAAGTTGCGCATCCGCTTGCCATCAGCACCCTGCACGACCGGAACGATGAGCCCTTCGAAGCTCAAGTCGACAGCGATGCCGAGGTTGACGTAGCGGTGCACGATCAGTTCGTTGTCGCCGACGGTGGCGTTGACGTGCGGGAACTCTCGGATGGCGTCGACCACCGCTCTGGCGATAAACGGGAGGTACGTGAGCGACATGCCCTCGGACGCCTTGAACTGGTCCTTGGCCGGGAGCCGGACCTTCTCGACGTTGTCGTAGTCGACCTCGATGGCCACCAGCGTGTGAGCCGAGGTGGCTTGGGACCGGATCATGTGCTCGCCCGTGCGCCGACGGATGTTCGAGAACGGCACCCGCTCGTCGCCCTCACCCGCCTGCATCGGCGGCATGGGCTCAGCCGTGGGTGCGGACGGGGCACTGGCTGGCGC
>JBPCMH010000088.1:0-2747 GCA_051002495.1 Acidimicrobiales bacterium | reverse complement strand
CGAACGGCGAGGGTCGCGCCATCAGGCGTCGCAGACCTTCCAGCTCCCGAGCGGGTCGGGCGTTGATCGCTTCCCACTCAGCCGCGGCGTCCTCCGAGAGGGTGAACGTGTCTCGGTCGGCCATGAGCCGTTGTGCGGCGAGCACCAGGCTGGCTTCAGCGAAGTCGGTGAGGGTGGTGTCCGAAGCGTCCACGGCACGCTCGATGAGACGCCGCAGATCGGGTGTCGTGCGGAACTCGATGCGTTCGGCGCGAGCACGCGCGGTCGTGGCCATCACATCCCTCCACACCGGTGTCCGGCCAATGTACGGCCAAATGGCAACGACGTCAACGTGGCGTCACGGTTCGACAGGGACCCGACCGCGCGACAGTCGGTCGAGTACGTCGGTCAACGGAGCCTGCAACGGCAGGCAGACCGTCGTCCGCCAACCCCGGACCGCCAACCCCGGACCGTCAGCCGTTGGCTTGCGGTTCGGTCCTTGCGGCGAAGGACCGTGGGGACACGGACCTCTGAAGTCAGCCCCTACCCGAAGGTTCGCGAGGCGCCTGGGGGATCGAGAATCCGGCGCGTCGCAGCACGCCGAGCATGGCGTCGTGCTGGCGCAAGGTGGCGGGACCGGGGCTGGTCCGCGACTCGAGCAGCGGGATCGCCCAGGGGTGGCGGGCGAGCACTCGACGGGCGGAGGTGGCTCTGTGTCGCACCGCGGAGGACCAGTGGGCATCCGCGGGCGGCAGATCGATCTCGGCGAAGACGAGGTCGATGATGGCGTCGAGGATCTCCTCCTTGTTGGCGACGTGGTGGTACGTCCTGCTCGGGCATCGGCTCCCCCTTCGTCCAGGGTGGTCAGTGCCTCGCCCTGACGACCGCTTTCCCTACAGCGTGAACGCTGTAGGGTGCCGGTTCGGTGACGATCAAGGGAACCAGGAGCGACAAGATGCGAGACAACGAGGCGAAACTGCCCTGGGAAGCGACCCGGCGCGGCATCGCCGAGACCATGGCCAAGATCGATGGGGCGCTACCCGGCAGCGTGGCCGTCCGCAACATGCGCTGCGGGAAGCGGGGCTGCGCCTGCAAGGCAGAACCGCCCGCGCTCCACGGCCCCTACATCCAGTGGACCCGCACCGTGGACGGCAAGACCGTCACCAAATTCCTCAGCGAGGACCAGCTCGCCCGATATCAACCATGGTTCGACAACGCCCGACGCCTCAAGGAGCTCATCGCGATGCTCCAGATCGCCTCAGTGCACGCCGTCGAAAGACACGAAGGCTGGAGCACCCCCGCCGCAGGCGACTGAACGCCCCCGCCGCAACGCCTTCGGCGTGGAGCACCCACCGACGAAATCCGGCACGCCCATGCACGTCACTCCAGGGGAGCCGCACCCATATCATTCCCGAGCGGCTCGCCGACATCCGGTGACTCGCTGTTGCCGCACCGCCGACCCATACGAGCACAGCTGCTACAAAGGGACGACGTGCGCCGTCCCGCCGCCGCGGTCGATGAGTGCGGTCATGTCGGCGGGGTCGGACGTGATCAAGTAACCGGCACGCGTGCGCACCGCCACCTCCGCGAGGGCGACAAGCAGCGCCATCGTCGAGACCGCGGCTGCCGCTGTCGCCAGGTTCCGGAAGAGTTCATTCCGTCGCATCTCGTCATCGTCGCACGACTTCGGCGGCGACCATCCGCAAACCCCGGTTCCGTCGGGCGCTCATGCGTGCCGTTGCCCAGCGGTCGCGAAGCGCCACCTCGGAGCGACTTCTCGCTCGGCGTACCGCTCGCGATACCCAGTTCGGCGCGACAGCGGCGCACGCGAGCCGGCAGTAGGGGCGGTCGGCTGCTCGCAGGCCAGACAGCGTCCGTCGAGGTCGGGCAGGATTGTCGTCGTGCAGCGGGGCGTTGTCATCGGATTGTCACAAATCGGGCGCGAGGAAACGGGGGCCGAAAAGGCCTAGTGGGGTGAGTGGCCACCATCGACAAGGAGACGCCATGACCACACCCACAACCGACCCCCGCACCGACCGCACCGGCCGACGCCCACTGATGTCCATCGCCGAAGTCGCCGACTGGCTCGGCGTCACCGTCCGCCACGTCCGACGCCTCGTCGCCGAACGACGGATCCCGTTCACCAAGTGGGGACACCTGCTCCGCTTCGACCCCGACGAGATCGAAGCCTGGATCGCCCAGCACAGCGTTGGCGCGCTCCGGCCCTTCGACACCCGCGACCTCGTCAGCGGGGCTCGGTGAACGCCGACTCAGAGGGACTCGATGACGACCTGGGCGTGCTCGGCGGCGAGCGCGCCCAGGTCGTCGGGGTCTCCGGTCAGGACGACCGCGCCTCCGGATTCGATGGCGGTGGCGACGACGATGGCGTCCACCGTCGAGCTGGACCCGGCCTCGCCCAGGAGCCGGCCGGCGACCCGGCCGACCGCCTCGTCGACGAGGTCGACCTCACCCACAGCCTTCACGATCCGGTTCACCGGGGCGTCGGCCGCGACGCCCCGGACGGTCTCGGCGACGACCACGGCCGGTATCGACACCTCTGCGTCGGCCTCGAGTGCGGCCGACAGGGCGGCGCGGGCCCGCGAGTCGGATCGGGACAGTGCGATGACCGCGTCCGAGTCGAGGATCAGGCGCTGCGGCGGCGCTTGCCGGCGGGTGCGCTTCGCCACAGCTGCCGAGCCTCCTCCATCACGTCGTCGGGGACCGGGCCGGACTCGGCGTCCATCTCGGCGAGCAGCTCCGTCAGCCGG
>JBPCMH010000087.1:0-6183 GCA_051002495.1 Acidimicrobiales bacterium | reverse complement strand
GATCCCGGCGAAACCCAGGCGGTCAGCCTCGGCGTCATCACCGCGGACGCGCTGGCCTGGTGCACCGTTCCCGGCCACCGTGAGGCCGGCATGGAGCTCGACATCGTCGCAACCGGCGCATCGGGCCCGGCTGCTGACGGAGGTACCGACACCGCACAACAGCCCGCCAAGGACGTGACGATCGAGGACATCTCCCGCCCCGCGACGCAGCTGCCGCGCTCTGCCGACTTCACCCGTTACGAGGACGGCCAGGCGTTCGATCCCGTTGAGCGGACCGGCCCGATCACCATCGAAGCCCGCTTCAAGATTGTTGAGGGCACAGCCGAGATGCTGCCCGGTACGACGATGGACTTCTGGACCTTCGACGGCGCCGTTCCCGGCCCCATGATCCGGGGCCGGGTGGGCGACACCCTCGACTTCTTCTTGGAGAACCCAGAGGACTCCGAGCTACCCCACAACGTCGACTTCCACGCGGTCACCGGCCCCGGAGGAGGAGCGGTCACCCTAGACGCCACACCAGGCGCCACCTCGAATCTCACCGCCAAGCTTGTCGAGCCGGGCGTGTTCATCTACCACTGCGCCTTCCCCGACGTGCCCACCCACCTCTCACACGGGATGTACGGCCTAATCGTGGTCGAGCCCGAGGGCGGGCTTCCCGAGGTGGATCACGAGTTCTACGTAATGCAGAGCGACTTCTACTCGACTGCCGGCGGGGCGCAGAACATCTCCGGCCTCGAAGATGCGGGTCACCTCGATTTCTCGGGCGACAACGCCAGGCTCGAAGAACCCACCTTCGTGGTGTGGAACGGTCGACCCGGTTCCCTGACCGGTGACGGCGCCTTGGGCGCCGACGGATCGATCCAAGCCGGTGACTCGGTGAGGCTGTTCGTAGGCAACGGCGGGCCGAACCTCGTGTCCAGCTTCCACGTGATCGGCGAGATCCTCGACCGGGTGTACGTGGAGGGGTCCTTCGGCCTGGTGAACACCGACGTGCAGACCACCCTCGTTCCCGCCGGCGGAGCGGTAGCGGTGGAATTCACCGTCGACGTTCCCGGCGACTACCTGCTCGTGGACCACTCACTCTTCCGGCTGCACAAGGGCATCGGCGGCATCCTGACCGCGGTGGGCGACGAGCGACCCGACCTGTACAACCCGAAGACGTTCAGCACCGACGCCCGTGGTCAGAGCGAGCACGACGAATAGGCGCAGGCCTGACGCGACCGGCCGGGCCCGATCTACGATCCTCCGTCGTCGCGCTGGCCGGGAAACACGTCTGTTTCGGAACGGTGCCACACCGGGTGGTCGCCGGCGGTCTCCACGTTGAAGCCGTACTCGTAGACCAGCGCTCCGCCGAAGGTCGCGCCCACCGACACCAGCGAGGCGATCAAGACGGACAGGACCATGATGGCGACCGGTGTCGCCGTCTCGGTGTTGTACTCGTTGAGACGCCATGCGATGTGCGCCAGGACGAGCAGGGTGACGGTCACCATCACGGTGGCGTGGACGTTGATGGTGCGTCGGGCCTGGGTGCCGGCCTCGGAGGACTTCCAGGCGTCCCATAGCCCGGTCAACGCGGCGAACACCGACACGACGGCGCCGGCTATGAAGGTGTACGTGCCGGCGTGCCAGAACTCGCCTGCCCAGCCACGGTCCTCGCCACCGATCACCGAGATGACGTCGAAGACGGCAGCGAGCACGTAGGCGGCGATCGGGAAGTCGGTCAGCGGGGGGTGCAGCGGCTTACCCGACCAGCCCCGGAGGCCCTTGAACGTGCGGCCGCTGAGGGTGAGCGTCGGGCGGATAGAGAACTTCCTCACGATTCCTCCATCATGGCCGCTCCGAGCGGACTGAACCCAACGGCGCGCCCTAGAACGCCGCTGGGTTCAGTCGTCGGCTCGGTGCCTCTTGGCTATGAGAAGTCGTCGGGTCCGATGACCTTTACGGCCGTGATCTTGTCGCACGGCAGGCCCGCGGCCTCGGCGTGTGCCCGGATGGCGGCCTCGTCGGCGGCCTCGTACAGGCAGTACGTCATCAGCCCGGCGTCGGACTCCACCGCGTGAGATTGCTTCCACACGATCGTGTCCGCGAACTTCTCGGCCGCGACCCGCTTGGACTCGGACCCGCCCGCGGCCAGTTGCTCTGGCGTCACCTGGCCGAAGTTGCGTTCGATCAAGTAGCTCTGCATGGTGTGCTTTCCTTTGTTTGGTTTGAGAGGTCGCTGAGCGCAGCCGATCCCGCGGTCGCTCAGTCGGGTCGGCGCCCGTGGGTGATGGCATGAACGGGTGAGAGGTCGAACGACGCGACATCCTCGAAGCCCGTCTGGGACAGCAGGTCGACGAAGGCGGCTGTGGGCAGAAGCTGGTCGTCGATCAGGGCCTCGAAGAACTGGATGCCGCTCATGACGCGTCCCGCCGGGGTACGCAACGAGTCCGTGTCGTCATCGAGTGGGAAGGGGAAGTCCGACACGACGAAGATGCCTCCGGGCCGCAGCGACGCCATCACGTTGGCCGCCACTCGCTCCAGGTCACGGCACTCGTGCATCGAGATGTTGATGACCGCGAGGTCGAACCGGTCGGGCTGTCGGAACTCCTCGAAGGTTGAGTGGACGAGCTGAACACGATCGTCGATGTCAGCTTCCTTGATGATGGCCTGCGCCCTATCGAGCGAGAACGCGTCTCCGTCGACGCCTACGAAGGTCGCCGACGGATAGTGCTCGGCCAAGCGGATGAGACCGACCCCGGCGCCTGTCGCAAGCTCGAGGATCGTGCATTCAGCGTCGACGATATGGGCAGCCCCGGGCACCTGGCTGAGACCGCCGGGTACGAGACGGTTGTAGAAGGGCCGGCCGGTGGCGGACACGGCGGCGATGAACTCGGGCGAGCAGTCGTCCCACCACAACCGCTCACCGGTCTTGAGCCGGTCGCTGAAGATGTCGAACAGCTCCGGTTGGCCCAGTACCCCGAACAAGGAGCCGGTGTGGGCCGGATGGTCCTCGGCCAGCAGCGCGACCTCCATGGCCGCCGGTAGGACGTAGCCGCTGCCCACACGTTCGATGACACCAGCAGCGTGTGCCGACCGAAGCCACACGGTCGCGTACAACTCATCGAGGCCGCATCGCTCGGCGAACTCCGCGGGTGGGAGGGGTCCGTCGGCGTCGCGCAAGGTCGCGAACAGGTCGAGCCGCACGCCCATGTCGACCGTGCGGGCCGCGACGTAGCCGGCGGCGTGCCCGACCAACTGGCCTGCGGCGGCCTTGATCTCTTCGTTTGCTGCTGTAGTGGTCATCGAGCCTCCTCATGTCGGAGTTGGCTTGCTTGGATCACTATGGGCCGACGGCCGCGACGGTCGCTAGTACAGAATGTGAAGCAGCGCGCCCGGTTCCGTCGTACCCTCGGTTCATGAGGGCCGGTGAGAGGCAGCTCGACTACTGCCCGGTGAGCCAGTCGATCGATCTACTGGGGGACCGTTGGACCCTCGGGGTCGTTTTCCATGTGCTCTTGGGTCGCACCCGTTTCACGGATCTACGCGACGCGATGCCGCGCATCCCACCGGCCACGTTGTCGAAGCGGTTGAAGCTCCTGGCCCGGGCCGGGATCATCACCCGCACCGAGGCCGACGGCGGACGGACCGTGTACCAACCGACCGCGTCCGGCGCTGAGCTCTACGACGTCATGTACGGGCTGGGCGTCTGGGGCGAGCGGTGGATCCGGGAGATCATCACCGACGACGACGTTGATCCGGCCAAGATCATGTGGGACATGCGTCGGATGCTCGATGTGGAGCGGATGCCTGAGGAGCGAGTGGTCGTGCACTTCGACTTCATCGGCTCGCCGCCGGACAAGGCGCACTACTGGATGGTCCTCGATCGAGACGCCCCCGATCTGTGCATCGTCGACCCCGGTTTTGGCGACGACCTCGTGGTCCGTTCGCGACCTGGCCCCATCGGTGCCATGTGGATGGGTGACCGCACCTTGCCCGAGCTCGTGAAGGACGGAGCGATCACGGTGACCGGGCTGGCTCGCCTCGCCAAGCGGCTGCCCGCGTGGATCGGCACCAACGTGTTTGGTGACGTGCGGAGCTCCGACGACCGATCGCCGGCCATCACCGGAGCGACCTACCTGGCGTGACGAGGGGTCAGAAACGGCATCGGACCAGTATGATGACCGTATGACCATTCAGATGACCGCAACGGAGCTGAAGGCTCGCATCCTCGCGATCCTCGATGAGGTGGGCCAAGGTGAGGAGGTCGAGATCACCAAGCACGGGCATACGGTCGCGCGGCTAGTGCCAGCCGTTGGGCCAGCCGTGGCCAAGGGGGTCCTCGCGGGAGTCGCGGCAAGCGAGCCGGACGACGACCTGTTCTCGACCGGTCTGGCCTGGCCGTTGCCATGAGCACGGTTCTGCTCGACACCCATGCTCTGCAGTGGTGGACCGCAGAGCCTCGGCGTCTGAGCCGCCGCGCCACGACGGCGATCGGCCAGGCTGACGAGCTCGCAGTGGCAGCGATCACGTGGTTCGAGCTTGCGTGGCTAGCCGAGCACGACCGCATCCGGGTCAGCATCCCGGTGGGGTCCTGGCTCGATCAGCTCGCACGGTCAGTCCGAACCGCGCCTATCACTGCGGCCATCGCGCATGCTGCCGCCCGGCTACCTGCGAGTTTCCCTGGCGACCCGGCCGACCGACTCATCTACGCGACAGCAATCGAGCGTGGCTGGCGGCTGGTGACCAAGGACGCCGCGATGCGTGAGCACCGGCACCCGCGTCAGGTCACCGTTTGGTAGCGGTGACGTCGAGGTGGGGGGCGGGGGTGACGCAGCGGCTTCCGTGTGGCGCGTCGATTGCTAGACGAGGACGACGACGTCGACGTGGTGCTCGAGGCCGTCGGCGGTACGGACCCCTTCCCTGACGACGCCCGCGACGGGCCAGGTTATGAGCTCGACATGCTGGAGGCGGAGCGTCCGGTAGTAGGAGTTGCTGTACACGATGGAGCGCCGTGTCGGCGGGCGACGGGGTGTCAGCTGACGTCGGGTCCAACCGTCGGGCACGCCGCGACCTCGGTGCCGGTTCGCGATCACTGCCGCGGCGCGGCGTCGGATTCCCCGGGGAGCCAGGTCGAGCGCAGATCTCACTGTGCCCCTGAGGGGTCCGAGCGGGGTGCGTGGGAGTACCCACACGGGAGCGTCCTGGAACACCTTCAGGCGACCGGCGACAGCCGCCAACGGGGCGACGAGTCGGGCGATGATGACTGGATCGCCGAGCAGACCGACGCGTGCGCCACGCAGCTCAGCGGCGTGGCGGTCCACGGCGTCGGGTCCGTGCAGCGTCACACCCTCGAAGTCGTCGAGGCCGCGGATAGTTGCAACCGTGGCCGGCACGGTCAGGCCACCGGCTCGTAGGTGAGCTCCTTGGTCCACGACGGTGGTCGCCCGAGCGCCCGCTTGGGGAGGGAGTCGCTGATGGCGACCAACACGGCGGACAGCGGTTGCAGCCAGCTGTCTTCGTCGACCACGAGGTCGCCGTACCGGCGCAACACCCGAAACGACGGGTTTCGGGTCGCGTCGCCGTTGCGGGCGGCGAGCTGGCCGTATCGCTCGATGGACTCGTACAGCCGGGACTCATCGAGGCCCATCTCCACGAGGCTGTTGCGAATCTTGGTGAACAACGGGATGGCGATGGGCAGGGCGGTGAGCACACCGGGGTTGGTCAGGCCCTTGGCGATGGATGTCAGCGTGTGCTCTGACGATTGCTCACCGAGCAACCCGAGCACGTGGAAGTCGACGGCCAGGTGCCGCGACTCGTCGTTGTTGATCCGCTCGAACACCTCGTGACAGAGCGGATCGTGCACCTGCTCCAGCAGGAACTTCAGCAGAGCGCCGTCGAGAGCGACCTCGAGCAGCGGGATGACCGAGCCCAGCACCCCAGAGGGGAGGTCGTCGCCGAAGCGATCCAGCCAGGCGAACACCAGCCGGATGTTGTTGTTCGGTTCCGGGATCTCGCCTTCGTCGACCATGCCCCAGCGGCGCATCAACGCCAACTCGGCGTTGGCGTGGCGCTGTTCCTCGGCGTGGAACCAGCGATAGATCTCGGCCAGCGTGGGGTCCTCGGCCTGGCGGGACAAGGCAGAGAACCCGCGGGCCCCGACCTGCTCGATCCACACCAGGTCGGCCATGAACGCTGCCAGCG
>JBPCMH010000086.1:0-3933 GCA_051002495.1 Acidimicrobiales bacterium | reverse complement strand
TGCCAGAAGTCTCTTGGCCATCGGCAGAAGCCGTTCGATCTCGGTCTTCAGGAGGAAGGCGTCGATCGAGGGACTGTCCTTGGCTGGTTCGCGCAGTTCCTCACTCGCCGTGAAGAGGATGATCTTGCTTGTCGGCGACGCTGCTTTGAGGAGTGGCGCCGCTTGGAAGCCGGTCATTGGTCCCTCGAGCAGGTGATCGAGGACGATCAGGTCAGGCAGCGACTGGCTCGCCGTTTCGATGGCGGCGGTCGCGTCGGCCGCTTCGCCATCGAGTGAGAAGTCCGGGTCAGCACCGAATTGGATGCGAACCAGGAAGCGAATATCGGTGTCATCTTCGACGACCATGAGCACTCGGGCCGTCACCTGCGAGACGACCTCGTCCGTATCCCGAAGCAGACGGGACCGTCAGCGAGGTGTTCGTAGAACGCCTCGCCACCGTTCGTCTCGGCGAGCCCCCTGACGATGGACAGCCCGAGGCCGGCGCCGTCGTCGCTACCGCCCGCCCGCACAAACTTCTCAAAGAGCCGGTCGACCAGCCCCGCGGGCACACCGTCACCGTGGTCACATACCCGGATCTCCGCCGTCGGCCCGTCGACAAGTGCCCTCACCTCGATGGGTCGCCGTCCGTACTTCGCGGCGTTCGACAACAAGTTGACCAGGATCCGCTCGAAGTGATCGGCATCGGCGGTGATCGTCAACCCGTCCGCAACGCTGATCTCATCGGGCGCCACCCCACAACTCGCTGCGGCGCTCCCGACCGCGTCGCGGACATCGATCTCCTCGGGACGGACCTCCAAGGCGCCGGCGTCGATCTTCGAGGTCGTCAACAGGTCATCTACCAGCCGGCTGGCCCGTTCGGCGCCTCGCACCACGGCTTGGGTGAACTCGGCGCGCTGTTCTGGCGTGAACTCGTCGGCCCGGTCCCGGAGCATTCGCCCGTATCCGAGCACGCTCGTCAGAGGGGTTCGCAGGTCATGGGACGCTGTGGCCACGAAATCTTGCATTGCTCGATGCGTGCGGTGGAGCTCCGCCTCCGATGCCTTCTGCGCCGTGATGTCGCGGATGACCCCGACAACGAACTGGCCAGGCTCTCCAACCGGGATCTCGGTCAAGGTGAGTGCCACGAAGATCCGCTCGCCGTCTCGTCGGACCGCCGGCACCTCCACCGGTCCCGCACCGACGAGATTTGCCTCCCCCGTGAGCCGGAACCTCTTGATGCCGGCGTAATGCTCATCCCGGAGATCGGGATCGACGAGCATCGCGAGTGGCGCTCCAATTGCCTCCAAGGCCGAGTAGCCGAAGACCCGTTCCGCCGAGGCGTTCCACAAGACGATCTCTCCGACTCCGAGGTCGGCGCCCACGACCGCCTCGTGGGTGAGAGTGAACAACCGTCCAATCCCGAACAGCTCCGCCATCGAGCGCTGAGACTCCATCGCGTCCGTCACCGCGCCAACGGTACCGTCGAGGCGGCCATCCCGGGACAGCACGCTGGCCGAATCCCGCCTTCGGCGTGGCGGTCCTCCAGGCATTCCTCCACGAGTCCAGGCGCGGTGTCGTCGCGCAGGTCGGTCCGAGGGAGCCGTCCGACGTCGCTCCGTCAGCGACCGCTGTGGTTGTGCCGTCGCCGACGAGGCCGACGAGGGCGGAGGCCCCCAAGCAGGCCGGGCCATCGCACCGTCGCCGGGGAACCCGCGAGAGGATCGCGTCGGCCATCGTGGACGCGGCACGAACCTTCGCGGAGGGTCTCCACGACGACGTGGCCGTCGTCGTGTTGCGCGTGCCTACAGATCTTGGCGTCGATCCCATGCGTGTGGTTCTCGCTACGGGCGTGCCAGCCGATGCACTGCATCCCACGGACTAACTTAACTAACCGCACCTTCCGGACTACGCAATATTGCTGGGGCCAACCGAACGGACGAAGTCCCAGCAGGCGCGGAGAAACTCGGCGGTCGCCGGCGACGCCGACGCATGCCGTGGGTGCTGGATCGGTCCCAGGACGTTCAGCTCCGGACGACGCGGTTCCGGCCGGCCTGCTTGGCACAGTAGAGCGCCTCGTCGGCGGCTTTCACGACCTCGGTCGCCCGCGCGTGGGTCGCGTCGCGTACCGCGAGCCCTGCGCTGAGGGTCACGACACCTCCTGGCGGGTTTTGCTCATGGGGGATGCGCATCGCTTCGACCTCGGCGCGGAACCGCTCGACGGCGACCGCCGCACCCTCGATCGACTGCTCGGGAAGGAGCCACAGCAGTTCTTCACCGCCGAACCGGTAGACCTCATCGTCTGCCCGGGCACTGCGGCGGAGCATTTCCCCGACCCGTTGCAGGACGCCGTCACCGGCGAGGTGTCCGTAGTTGTCGTTGTAGGCCTTGAACTGGTCGAGGTCGATGAGGGCGACGGCGAAGCCGTGTCCATAGCGGGTCGACTTGGCGTCCATGGCGGCCATCGCCTCGGAGAGGGCGAGCCGGTTCCGCAGGCCCGTCAGATCGTCGACACGCGCCGTCGTCTCGAGCTGACGTTGCATGGCGAGCACGCGCTCGGCGGCGATGAACCGCGCCTCCACCTCGATGCGGCTGAGCGGCTTGGTGATGTAGTCATCGGCGCCGGCGCGCATCGCGTCGATGACCCGGGTGCTGTTCACATCGGCGGTCACCAGGATCACGTAGGTGTACGAGCGACCCTCGTGCGACCGCACCTTCCGGCACAGCTCGAGCCCGTCGTCGCCCGGCATCACCAGGTCGGTGACGAGGATGTCGTACGCCTCGGTCTCGAGCTTGGCCCACGCCTCCTCGGCGCTCGCCGCCGAGTCGCAGTCGTGTCCCAACCGCCGGACGAGCGTGGTCGCCAACAGGACCGACGTGGCGTCGTCGTCGACCACCAACACCTTCACCCGGAGAACGCCTTCCCGGCGGCCATGACCCGCTCCAGCTGACGCGCCGCCTGCTCGACGGCCTGCGCGGCCGACTCGAGATCGCCGGCACGCGCCGCCTCCTCCGCCGTGGCACACGCATCCGAGAGCGGACGCGCACCGATGTTGGCCGCGCTGCCTCGGAGGACATGGGCCGCCCGGGAGGTGGCATCGGCATCACCGGCGTCGAGGGCGGAGCACAGCGCCTCCATCCGCTCGGGAGCGGCGGTGAGGAACAGGCGCATGATCTTGCCGACGAAGTCGCTGCCACCAATCGCTTCCAGCTCCGACATCTTGGCCGGGTCGAGCGCCGGTTCCTCGGGGCCGCCGACTGCGGACAACGGCGTGGCCACCACGGGCGCCATCGAGGGCGGCTGGGACGGCGGAGTGCCAACCGTGACGGGGGCCCACCGGGCCAGGGCGCGTTCGAGGTCGTCGAAGGCGATGGGCTTGGTGAGGTACTCGTCCATCCCCGTGGCGACGGCGGCGTCGGCGTCATCGGCCATGGCCGATGCGCTCACGGCGATGATCGGGATCCGGGACGCTCCGGCCTCGGTACTGCGGATGAGGCGGGTCGCCTCGTATCCGTCCATGACCGGCATCTGGCAGTCCATGAGCACGGCCGCGTATGCCCCGCGGGCCACGGCGGCCACGGCCTCCTCGCCGTTGGGGACGACGTCGACGCGGTACCCGATGCGCTGCAGCATCCCGGCGGCGACCTTCTGGCTCACCTCGTTGTCCTCGGCCACCAAGATGCGCGGGCGCTCCGGTTCGGGGAGGAGGTGCCGGGTCACAAGGGGCGCCGGTGCATCGCTCTCCGCACCACCCATCACCGTGGCCAGCGTGTCGAGGAGGTGCGACTGGCGCACGGGCTTGGTGAGGTACCCGGCGAACCCCGAGCGGTGGGCGTCGGCGGCCTCACCCCGCTGCGCCGACGACGTCAGCAGAACGAGCCGGGTGGCGGCCATGACGGGGTCGGCGGCGATCCGCCGGCCGAGCTCCATCCCGTCGATCTCCGGCATGTTGAGGT
>JBPCMH010000085.1:0-3088 GCA_051002495.1 Acidimicrobiales bacterium | reverse complement strand
CCGGGCCCCCCGCAGAACCACTCCGTTAGGGTCGACGCCATGGCTCTGCCTGGGGGGACATTGACGTTCCTCTTCACGGACATCGCGGGGAGCACGGCGTTGTGGGAAGAGCACTCGGACGCGATGGCTGACATCGTGCCGCTGCACGACGCGGTGCTGACCGAGGTGGTCGAGGCGCACGGTGGGATCGTGTTCAAGACGATCGGCGACGCGGTCTGTGCGGTATTCGAGGTCGTCGGATCCGCCGTTGACGCGGCGGTCGAAGCCCAGCAGCGGCTGTCGACGCAGCCATGGCCGGGTGCGTTCGGCGGGATCTCAGTCAGGATGGGCGTGCACACAGGGGTCGCTCGACCTCACGGAGACTCCGACTACCTCGGGCCCTCGTTGAACCGGGTGGCGCGATTGGTCGATGCAGGCCATGGCGGGCAGATTCTCCTATCGGAGACCTCTCACGCTCTGATCGACGAAGGGTGTGTCGATCACGGCAGACATCAGCTCAAGGGGCTCAGCCGACCGGAGCGGATCTTCGAGGTTCGCTACGAGGGCGCTCCGGTGGAGTTTCCCCCGCTGCGCACGGCACTCGCCGCCACGGCCGGAAATCTGCCGCTCAGCCACGAGCCCCTTTTCGGGCGGGCTGAGGAGTTGGAGTCAATCGCGGCGGCACTAGCAACGCGGCCGCTCGTCACCCTCACCGGGCCTGGTGGCGTCGGCAAGACGCGGTTGTCACTCGAAGCTGGGTCGCGGGTCGATGAGCGTTCTCACCGCGATGGAATCTGGTTGATCGAGTTGGCGCCGTTGGCGGCGGACGCCGACATCTATGCCACCGTTGCGTCGACGTTGTCGATTCAGACAGAGGGACGGCGGTCGCTCGCCGACGCCGTTCCGGCTGCCCTCGCCACCCGCGACAGCCTGCTGGTGCTCGACAATGCCGAGCACGTGCTCGACAGCGTTCGAGAGTTCGCCCGACGCATTGTCTCGTCGTGTCCTCACATTCAGTTGCTGGTGACGTCGAGAGAGGGGCTCGGAGTCACCGGTGAGCAGGTGATCCGTGTGCCTCCGTTGGCAACGGACTCGAGCGAAGACAACCCGTCGCAGCCGGGACCTTCGGTGCAGTTGTTGCAACATCGGATCGCGCTCAGCGGCGCCAAGACCGATTCTTCGGCGGCGACACAAGAGGTGTTGGCCCACATCGCCCGTCAGCTCGACGGCTTGCCGCTCGCCCTCGAACTCGCCGCCGCTCGGTCGTCGGTATTGGGGCTCGATGGCTTGGCCGAACGGCTCGACGGGCAACTTGTGGTGCTCGCTGACCGCACCGCAACCGAGGCTCGACACGAAACGCTCCATGCGACCATCGACTGGTCCCACGAGTTGCTCGACGAAACCGAACGCGAGGTGTTCCGGCATCTCAGCGTCTTCGCCCGGGGATGCACTCTGGAGGCCGCAGAGGCCGTCTGCGCCCCATCGGCCGGTGGCACGCCGCGGCCGGGTCTCGTGCTCGACGCCCTGGACCACCTCGCCAGCGCGTCGATGATCGATGTCGAGCTCGACGAACTCGGCAGGACGCGGTTCACGATGTTGGAGTCGTTGCGGCAATACGGCCAGCTCCAACTCGACGCCCATGACGACAACACAGCGGCGCGACAGGCCCACGCCGACTACTACCGCTCATTGGCCGGCCGGACCGCCACCCTTATCAGGGACGTGAAGTTCGAAGCAATCGCCGTGATCGACGCGGAAGTCGACAACTTCCGCACCGCCTGCAACTGGGGATTGACCACCGACGACCCGACGCTGTTTCTCGAGATTCCGGCGGTATTCGGGTGGCTGCACTATCTGAGCGGCCGCGACGAGCAGATGGCCGGCTGGCTCAACGACGCGCTCGAACGCCCATCGGCCCGGACATCGACGATGTTCCCGATCGCGCTCGCCATTGCCGGCGGGATGGCGCATCGGCGGGGGGACATCGCGAAGCGCGACGGATATTTCGAGCGACTGAGATCGCTGCACCGGGCCGAAGACCTTCCCAGCGACGCCATCTTCGCTCTTACACAGACCGACTTCTTCGAAGGACACGGGTCCCTCGACGACATGGAAGCGATGCTCCATGCGGGGACCCTCGACCCGGTTGATGAGGGTCACGTTCACATGATGCTCAGCCTCGGCTACCTCTACCAGGAGAACGATCGTCGCCGGGCGACGGAACACGCCACACGAACGCTGGAGCTGGCGGACATGCATCAGTTGGACTACCCACGCGCCTGGGGTCTCTACGCTCTCGCTGAAGCGTGCGCGCCGACCGACCCACAACGAGCAAGAGCCATGCTCGACGAGTCGATCGCGATCTCCGAGAGGTGGGGATGGCCGATCCTGAACGGTGTCGCTCGAGTCTCGCTCGCCACTGCGACGATGCAACTGGGACACGATGCCGAGGCTGCTCGGATCCTGAGCGACATCATCCAGGAATGGCACCTTCGCGGCAACTGGGTGCATCAGTGGGTTGCGCTGCGCAATGCCGTCGAGTTCCTCGAAGGTGGGGGCCAATCGGCCGTCGCCGCCCGACTGAACCACGCGATCGAGCGCGCCCCGTCGAGCCCAGACCTATTCGGCGCCCAAGGAGAACGGCTGCAGTTCCTTGCCAAGTCCTTTCCCGAGCGGAACCCCGACGACGTGCTCTCCGGCGATCAGATCGCGAGCCTGGCAATCAAGGCACTCGACCACTTGGCGACCGGCGCGGATCGCACAGAGGCGACTTCCGGACCCGTTGCCGGTCCGGAGGCAGGCTCTGAGCCCTCGAGTTCATGATCCTGGCCAGGCTTGTGTCGCGATCCTCATCGGCGAGGGACGTCCCTCCCGCCGGTGTCACCGTGTGGCGAATCGCCTACTCAGGAATCGGAGTGCCCCAGGCACGCCGGTGAACGCTGCGGTCCTGTGCCCGCTGAATCGGAATCGCTCGTACGTCGGGAGTGCACGGGCGCCCCTGCTGGCGTGCTCGTAGGATCGACGCAAAGGATTCCATGGAGATGCAGAGCGGGCTGCCTGTTGGGGTCGCGGCGTTCGTCGGCCGTCGGCATGAACGTGCGAAGGTGGC
>JBPCMH010000084.1:0-2654 GCA_051002495.1 Acidimicrobiales bacterium | reverse complement strand
GGCCATGCCCGCATCGATCGACTCGGCGAAGACGTCTTTCGCTTTGTCGGGCCAAAAGAAGGAGGGCAGCCACCCGTTGGCCACTTCCGCGGTGAGCGCCACGTTCTTCGGACCGAGCGACGCGATGTAGATCGGGATCTCCGCCCGCACGGGGTGGTTGATGAGCTTGAGCGGCTTGCCGAGCCCCGTGCCCTGATCTGCCGGCAGCGGCAGGGTGTAGGCCTTGCCGTCGTGCTCGACGATCTCGCGCCGCCACACCTTCCGGCAGATCTCGATCACCTCACGAGTGCGCTGCAGAGGCATGTCATAGGGCAGGCCATGCCAGCCTTCGATGACCTGCGGACCGGACGCGCCCAGCCCGAGGATGGCCCGTCCGTCGGAGAGCGCATCAAGGCCGGCCGCGGTCATGGCGGTAAGGGTTGGCGTGCGTGAGTAGAACGGCAGGATGCTCGAGCCGATCTGCACTCGGTCGGTGACCGCGGCCAGATAGCCCATCAGCGTCGGGGCATCGAAGCTGTACAGCTCGGCCACCCACACGATGTCGACACCGACCGCCTCGAGCATCTTGACCCGCTCAGCCGCGGCCTTGGGATCGCCGGTGTAGCCGACCCCTGCCCCCAGTCTCATGCGTCCGGTCCTTTCGGTTCGAGGATCACGACCGGGATGTCGCGGTCGGTCTTCGTTTGGTACTCCCCGTAGCCCTTGTAACGGGCGATGACCTCCGGCCACAGCTCGGCCTTCTCTTTGTCGGCCGCGACCCGGGCCTTCATCGGACGGGTGGTGCCGTCCATGAGGATCTCGACGTCGGGGTTGTCGCGCAGGTTCAGGTACCAAGAGGGGTGGCGGTCATCGCCGCCATAGGAGGCGATGAGCACGACTCGGGCTTCGTCGGGAATCGGGGTGGTCAGCATGGGGGGGCGCTTCTGGCCGGACTTGCGGCCGGTGGTGGTCAGCTCGACCACCGGCATGCCCGCGACTCGACCTCCGATCTTGCCCTTCGAAACCTCGAACAGGTTGCGATGGAACACGTTGACAACCTTGGCAATGGTGTCCTTCAACTCGCTCATGCGATCACCGTAGGCCGCGGGACTGGCCTGTGCTCCGGGGCAGGCGGCACAGTGGAGGGGATGCCCGACTTCGAGTACCAGGAGTTGCTCCCGCTGGGAGCCGACGACACCCCGTACCGGCTGCTGACCGACGACTTCGTCGACACCTTCGAAGCGGGCGGCCACCAGTTTCTGCGCGTTGACCCGGCCGCGCTGTCGTTGCTCACCAGCGAGGCCATGTTCGATATCGCCCACTTCCTGCGTTCCGGGCACCTAGCCCAACTCCGGGCGATCCTCGATGACCCCGAGGCCGTGTTCGACATGTACCAGCGCGACAACCTGCGCTACTCCCAGCCAAGGGCGGCGGCTCGGCCAACAAGAGCCTGCTGTTCCAAGAGACCAAGGCGTTGCTCAACCCGACGACGTTCGCCACCTGGATAGACGAAAAGATCCGCACGCTCGGCACCGCGGCCTGTCCGCCCTATCACCTCGGCGTGGTCATCGGCGGCACCTCGGCGGAGTTCGCGGTGGAGACAGCCAAGTTGGCCAGCGCTCGCTACCTCGACTCGCTCCCCACGTCCGGCAGCGAATCCGGCCGCGGCTTCCGTGACCTTGAGCTTGAGGCCGAGGTGCTCAAGATCAGCCAGCAGACCGGGATCGGCGCGCAGTTCGGTGGCAAGTATTTCTGCCACGACGTGCGGGTGATCCGGCTGCCGCGCCACGGCGCGTCGTGCCCGGTAGCTCTGGCTGTTTCGTGTTCTGCCGATCGGCAAGCCCTCGGCAAGATCACCACCGAAGGCGTGTTCCTGGAAGAGCTCGAACGCGACCCGGCGCGGTTCCTCCCGGAGATCACCGACGAGCACTTGAGCGACGACGTCGTGCAGATCGATCTCAACCAGCCCATGACCGAGATCTGCTCCGAGCTCACGCGCTACCCGGTGCGCACACGGCTCTCGCTGACTGGGTCGATGATCGTGGCCCGTGACATTGCCCACGCCAAGCTCAAGGAGCGCCTCGACGCCGGGGACGGCCTCCCGCAGTACCTGAAGGACCACGCCGTCTACTACGCCGGTCCGGCCAAGACCCCAGCGGGCTACGCCAGCGGATCGTTCGGACCCACGACAGCCGGCCGCATGGACTCCTATGTCGACCTGTTCCAGGAGAACGGCGGCAGCTTCGTGATGATCGCCAAAGGCAACCGATCGAAGGCGGTGACCGACGCCTGCCAGCGCCACGGCGGTTTCTACCTCGGCTCGATCGGCGGTCCCGCTGCCCGTCTGGCCAAGGAGTGCATCACGTCGGTCGAGGTGCTCGAGTACCCCGAGCTCGGTATGGAGGCGGTGTGGAAGATCGAAGTGCAGAACTTCCCCGCCTTCGTCGTGGTCGACGACAAGGGCAACGACTTCTTCGCGGAGTTCGCTCGCCCCGTCGACCTCGGCGTCAAGCGCTGACGCTTCGGCGGCCACCGGCATTTCGTTGCTTTTCGCTCTTTCGGTGATGGGTGGTTTGGCCTAGGATCGGGCCATGCCTGGGGGTGGCGGGACGGAAGCGAGACCCGGCTCGGTTCGCCGGGTCGTGATTGTGTTGGCCGCGCTGGTGTTGGTCGGA
>JBPCMH010000083.1:0-4655 GCA_051002495.1 Acidimicrobiales bacterium | reverse complement strand
GACTACAAGGAGCTCGAGGAACAGATCAGCAAGGTGCGCCGCGAGAAGGAGGGCGCCCTCGACAAGAACAACTTCGACCAGGCCGAGAAGCTGCGGGGCCGGGAGAAGGATCTGCTCGAGGAGAAGGCCGGCAAGGAATCCGAGTGGCGGGCCACCGGCGTCGACCTGCACGACATCGTCGATGAAGAGGTCATCGCCGAGGTCCTGGCCATGTGGACCGGCATTCCCGTCTACCGCCTCACCGAGGAAGAGACGGCCAAGCTCGTGCGGATGGAGGACGAGTTGCACAAGCGGGTCGTCGGTCAGCACGACGCCGTTCGCGCCGTGGCCGACGCCGTCCGCCGCACCCGAGCTGGCCTCAAGGATCCCCGTCGCCCCTCCGGCTCGTTCATCTTTCTCGGCCCATCGGGCGTGGGGAAGACCGAGCTGGCCAAGACGCTGGCCGAGTTCCTGTTCTCCGACGAGAAGTCGCTCATCACCCTCGACATGTCCGAGTACATGGAGAAGCACACGGTGAGCCGGCTCGTTGGTTCGCCTCCCGGGTACGTCGGTTACGAAGAGGGAGGCCAGCTGACCGAGGCCGTCCGCCGCAAGCCGTTCTCCGTCGTGCTGTTCGACGAGATCGAAAAGGCCCACCCGGATGTTTTCAACGCCTTGCTCCAGATCCTGGAGGAGGGTCGCATGACCGACGCTCAGGGTCGTTCGGTCGACTTCAAGAACACGGTGCTGATCATGACCTCCAACCTCGGCACCGCGGATCTGCGTCGTGCATCGGTCGGGTTCTCCCGGGCCGACGGAGCTGTGACGTACGAGCGCATGAAGGAGAAGGTGCAGGACGCGCTCAAGCAGCACTTCCGCCCCGAGTTCATCAACCGGATCGATGAGGTGATCGTCTTCCACGAGCTCGAGCAGGCCGAAGTGACCGCCATCGTCGATCTGATGATCAGCCGGGTTCGCACCCAGCTCGAATCGCAGGGGCTCGGGATGGAGTTGACCCAGGAGGCCAAGGTGTATCTCGGGGAGAAGGGCTACGACCCCGAGTACGGCGCCCGTCCTCTGCGTCGAGCCATCCAAAAGTTCATCGAACAGCCGCTTTCGGACCGCATTCTCCAGAAGGCGTTCTCAGCCGGCGAGACGATCATCGTCGACGTCGAGAACGACGAGGAGACCGGCGAGCCCAAGCTGTCGTTCCGTTCGCTCGAAGGCCTTGAGCCGCCGCCGATGGAACTGGCGGGCACCGGCGGCAGCGAGAACTAGCCCCCGGGGCTCGGCGAGAACGCAAGGCGCAAAAATCGCGACGGGCCCCGCGTTGAGCGGGGGTCGTTTCGCGCTACGGTTCGGCCATGGCGCGTGCAACAGTGCGGCGGTCGGCTGTCCCGAGCACCAGGCCCCGGGGCGGGTCCTCCCACCGGGGGACGGACAACACCGCGCTGCACGAGCTGCAGCGGACCGCCGGCAACAAGGCCACCACCGAGTTGGTGAAGGGCTTCGGCAAGTTCCCCCAACCCGCGCCGGGCCAGTCGGCCGAACTGCTGGGGAACGGCAAGGTGTCGACCAAGGTGCTCGATTACTACTTGGCCGCGGCGAAGAAGACCGACGTCGAGGTCCTTGACCACACCTCCGACGTCGTCCGGAACATTCTGAAGTACCCGTTGCATGAGAGCTGGAACGAGGCCAAAGACCGGCTCGCGTACGTGAAGGACCCGGTCCGCAATGCGCTGATGCAGAAGCTGGTCGACTTCCGCGGCTGGCACTGGGTGAAGATCGTGGAGCGCACCCAGGCTGTCGTCAACGACCGCCATGGCGAGAAGGGGTTGAACGGCTGGCCCGCGGCCGGCAGCACGTCGCTGACCTCCGACATCGATGTGAACCTCAAGGGCACGTCAACCGAAGAAGCCGTGCAGGTTTTCAATGCGGAGTTCAAGAAGGATGGGTGGAAATTCGAGCCCGGCGTGTCCTACGACGTCAACGTCTATGCCATGGACTTCATGCATGCCTTCAAGGGCATCGACGCTGGCGATGGGATGAAGGTCGTCGGCAAAGAGGGAAAGCGGGCTGAGCAAAGTGCAGGCGGGTTCAAGGAGAAGGCATTCCAGAACCTCGACATCGACGACCAGAACGTGTGGGCGTTGGTGAAGGCCCGCATCTACATGGATGAGGCGGCCTGGCTCTCGTACGCGAAGGAGACGAAGGCCAAGCCCACCGCGGTGACCGCGGCGAAGGCTCGCTACCAGACCTATTTGGCCGAGTTGCAGACCGAGATGCATCGGCAAGCGAACAAGCCGATGGTCGACGCCCAGGAACTGAGCAAGAAGGCAGGTATCTCCTCGATCGGCGCCACCTCGGACCGGTTGGCTGAGCAGATGGCTGGCTCGCAGAAGGCGGTCCTGTCCGAGAACCTCAAGATGGCGGCCAGCAACCGCGTCTACGAGGGAAAGCTTGCCGCGATCCGGACCCTGCGCTCTCAGTTGGCCGGCGACATCGCCGAGTTCGATGCCTTGGTGCAGTCCGGGGGCAAGGGCGGAACGGGCAACGGCGTGACCGGCCTTGAGCTGCTCAACGGTCGCATCGAGCTCAAGCTGCGCCGACTCCGCGAATCGGTGTCGGAGGCCGCGCTGTGGTCGAACGAGGCCTACATCACCGACGCGGCCGTGAACCACGCGGTCGTTGGCATGCAGGGCGGTAACCCGATCCATCAGACTGCATCCGAGCTGCTGACCGTGGTGACCGAGAACATGGCCGATGCGGTCAAGGAGATCAATCGGCATGGCGCTCATCTCCACGAGGCCGGCTACAAGGCATCGAAGTACATGCTCCGCATGACCGATGCGGCCAAGAACGCCGGACTCGGCGAGGTGAAGGGCCTGGAAGCCATGTACAAGGCCTCCTACGAGATCGCCGTTCGCATCAAGGGCGGCGAGGGCGAAGCGGTCCTCGGTCGAGCCAAGCGGGTCGGCGACAAGGACTCCCAGGTCGAGCTCATTCTCAAGGAGATCGGCATCACCAGCGTCAAGGAGCTCATCGCCCGCATCGTCGCCCTCGCGACCGCGATCCAGCAGGAAGGTGACCAGAAGTTCACGCGTGCTGAGCGCCACTTCTTGGCGACCCCGTCGTCGGCGACGAAGAACTCGCTGAACCGAGCCTGACCCCGCCGGCCCGGCGGCCGGAACGGATAAATTCGGCCGAGCGCTTGCGCGGACCGCCGGTAGTGTCGCTGACCGTGACCTCCGCAGCCCCACTTGTCGAGGCCGTCGGACTCACCAAGCGTTTCGGTCGCTTCCTGGCTGTCGACGGGATCGACTTCACCGTGAACCGGGGTGAGTCGTTCGGCTTTCTCGGCCCGAATGGCGCGGGCAAGAGCTCGACCATGCGGATGATCGGGTGCGTCAGCCCGGTCACTGGAGGCACGCTCCGAGTGTTGGGCCTCGACCCGGCGACCGACGGTCCAGACATCAGGGCTCGGTTGGGTGTGGTGCCTCAGGAGGACACGCTCGACCTCGAGATCACGGTCAGGGAGAACCTGCTGGTGTACGGCCGGTACTTCGGCATCGACCGCAGTGTGCTGGCTAAACGGGCCGACGAGCTGCTCGACTTCGTCCACCTCCGCGACCGTGCGGCCGACACGGTTGACCCGCTGTCAGGCGGCATGAAGCGTCGCCTCACGATTGCACGCTCGCTCATCAACAACCCCGAGCTCCTGCTGCTCGACGAGCCGACCACCGGTCTCGACCCGCAGGCTCGCCACGTGCTCTGGGACCGGTTGTGGCAGCTGAAGCAGGACGGGGTCACGCTCATCCTCACCACCCACTACATGGACGAGGCCGAGCAGCTGTGCGACCGGCTGGTGATCATGGACAACGCCGCGATCGTCGCGGCTGGCACGCCGCGGGGGCTCATCGAACAGCACTCGACCAAGGAGGTCGTCGAGTTCCGTTTCGCACCTGGCACCCAAGGCGCGCACGTCGCCGAGTTGGCCGCGTTGGGCCATCGGGTCGAAGAACTGCCCGACCGAGTTCTCGTCTACACCCCAGACGGTGATCGCACCGTCGCCGACGCTACCGCCAGAGGGATTGTCGCCGTCGCGGTTTTGGTTCGGCGAAGCTCGCTCGAGGACGTATTCCTTAGTCTGACCGGTCGCACGCTGGTCGACTGATGGCTATCTCGCCCGTCACCACCTCGCCATCGAACGCCAAGGGCAAACCCATGGCGCTGCGCGTCTTCGAACACCATATGGTCGTCTACCGGCACACCTACCGAGGCACCCTGGTCAGCTCTTTCGTTTCCCCGCTGCTCTTCCTCGCCGCCATGGGCGTGGCGCTGGGCAGCCTGGTCGACGAAGGTCCCGGCGCCTCCCGGCTCGACGGCATCAGCTATCTGTCGTTCGTCGCGCCTGGTCTGTTGGCCGCGTTCGCCATGCAGTCAGCGGTCGGGGAGTCGACCTTCCCGATTATGGGCGGCATCAAGTGGCTCAAGACCTTCCATGGCATGTTGGCCACCCCGCTTGGTGTTGTCGACGTCATCGGTGGCGTGTTGCTGTGGATCGCCTTCCGGGTGGCGATCGTCGCGGTCGCGTACTTGCTGGTGATCGTGGTGTTCGGCGTCGCCACATCCTGGTTGTCCGTCCTGGCTGTGCCAGCCGCGGTGCTCACCGGACT
>JBPCMH010000082.1:0-3413 GCA_051002495.1 Acidimicrobiales bacterium | reverse complement strand
TGGCCGCCGAGGGTGCGGATGGCGGTGATCTTGCCGGCTCGTGCCCAGCGGGTGACGGTCTTGGGGTTCACGCGGAACAGCGCGGCGACCTCTGCTGGGGTGAGAAGCGGATCTTGGTTTGCGTTATCGACCATTGGTTCGGGCTTTCCCTTCGGGTGTCCGTTTGTTACCAAAAGGTACGGCCATTCCCCTTTGCAATCGATAGCCCATTGTGGTCATTTGGCGTGTCCGAATTGACTAGTTCTTCCCTTCGAACCCAGCCGGGCGGCCCCAGGTGACGGGTGGGGTCCCGCCATTGGGTAGCGTCCCACTACGTGCGAGTGTTCGAGAGCGTCAACGGCGACGACTACGAGCAAGTGGTGTTCTGCCACGACCGGGCGACCGGTCTGCGGGCGATCATCGCTGTGCATTCGTCCAGACTCGGTCCCGCCTGGGGTGGAACCCGCTTCTATGCGTACCCAGACGAAGACGCCGCCCTCGAGGATGTACTCAGGTTGTCGAAGGGCATGACCTATAAGTCCGCGGTGGCCGGCCTCGACTTGGGCGGCGGCAAAGCGGTGATCATCGGCGACCCGAACGAGAACAAGACCGAAGCCTTGTTGCGGACCTACGGGCGGTTCGTGGACAGCCTGGGCGGCCGCTACATCACCGCCGAGGACGTTGGCACGACCCAGGCCGACATGGACATCATCAGGACCGAGACCACCAGCGTGACCGGGGTCAGCAGGTCGCTCGGGGGCTCAGGAGACCCGTCCGAGGCCACCGCCTACGGGGTGCTGCACGCCATGCGGGCCACGGCCCGACACCTCTGGGGCACGGCCGACTTGGCCGGCAAGCGTGTGGTCGTGTCGGGCGTTGGCAAGGTCGGTTACGCATTGGTCCGGCACCTGGTGGAGGCCAGAGCCGAGCTGTCCGTTGCCGACATCGTTCCGGCCGCCGTCGAGCGGGTGGTGACCGACTTCGGGGTGGCGTCCGTTCCGGTCGATCGGGCCCACGCGGTCGACTCCGACATCTACTCGCCCTGTGCCATGGGCAAAGCCCTCAACCACGACACGATCCCTGAGCTGGCCTGCGCCGCGGTCGTGGGCTCGGCCAACAACCAACTGGCCGACGACGACTGCATCGACCTGCTCGACAAGGCTGGGGTGCTGTACGCGCCCGATTACGTCGTCAACGCGGGTGGCGTCATCAACAGTGCCGAGGAGTTGCGGGGTTACCACCGCGAGCGGGCCTACGGCCAGATTCGCCGCATCTTTGACACCACTACCTCCGTGCTCGAGACGGCGAAGAGCCAGTCGATCTCATCCGTCGCCGCCGCCGACCACGTCGCGGAGCAGCGCATCGAGGCGATGAGCAGGGTCCGGCTCCTGCGCACGTTCAACCGATCATGAGAACGCCCACCACGAAAGCCCACCGGCTATGACCGACACCGTCCAGACGGCCGACACCTACCGGGGCATCCCGACCAGCGAGTTGATCGAGGACTTCCGGATGGCGTGTGTCTCGCGAGCGCTTGACGACCGAGAGATCAGCTTGCAAAAGCAGAGCCGGGTGTTCTTCCAGATCTCCGGGGCGGGCCACGAGTCGCTGCTGCTCGGCTTGGCCCGGCACCTGCGGCCGTCGTATGACTGGTTCTTCCCGTACTACCGCGACCGGGCGCTCACGCTCGGCCTTGGCGTCACCCCAAAGGAGATCCTGCTCGAGGCGGTTGGTTCGGTCGAGGACCCGTCATCGGCTGGCCGCCAGATGCCGTGCCACTGGGGATCAAAGCGTCTGAACATCGTCACCCAGTCGAGCCCCACCGGCAGCCAGTGCATCCCGGCGGTCGGGTGCGCGGAGGCGGCGCGCTACATCGCCGGACGAGACCTACCCGGTTGCGTCGCCGAGGGCGATGAGGTCACCTATGTGTCGTTGGGCGAGGGCGCCACATCGCAGGGTGAGTTCTGGGAAAGCCTCAACACAGCGTGCCGGCTACACCTCCCGGTTCTGTATGTGGTGGCCGACAACGGTTATGCCATCTCGGTTCGGGCCGAGGATCAGTCGCCCGCGCCGATCTCGGAGATGGTGCGCGGCTTCCGCGGCCTCGCCATCCACAAGTTCGACGGGACCGATTACTTCGCGGTGCGCAACGAAGGGGCCAAGGCCATCGCCCGGGTCCGCGCCGGTGAAGGGCCTGGCCTCATCCACGCCAAGGTCACCCGCCCCTACTCCCACTCGGCGGCAGACACCCAGAGCAAGTACCGCTCCGAAGACGAACTCCAGGAAGAACGCGAGCACGACCCCATCACTCTCCTCGAAGAAGAGCTGTTCACCGGGGGTGTGCTGACCGAAGAACAGATCGCCGAGATCAAGGAAGGCGCCAGGCTGTTGGTCGCCGAGGCGGCCCGTGAGGCACTGGCCGCGGGCCGGCCCGACCCGTCGACCGTGCTCGACAACGTGATCGTGCCACCCTCGATTCCGGGGGACGGGCGCACCGTCAGCGAAGAAGGCGAGGTGGTCAGCTTCTCGGAGGCCATCGGCAAGGTGCTCCACGAGCGCATGGCGTCCGACGAGCGCATCAGGGTCTTCGGTGAGGACGTCGCTGACGCTCCCCCGGATGTGCTGCCTGATCTGGAGGGCAAGGGCGGTGTGTTTGGCACGACTCACGGCCTGCAGCGAGAGTTTGGGATTGCCAGGTGCTTCAACACACCGCTGGCCGAGGCCAACATCGTCGGACGGGCCGTCGGCCAGGCCGTCCGCGGTCTTCGTCCGGCCCCCGAAGTGCAGTTCTTCGATTACATCTGGCCGGCCATGACCCAGATCAAGAGCGAGGCAGCGACGATTCGCTGGCGCTCAAACGCCGAGTTCACCTGCCCGATGGTGCTCCGCGTGCCCATCGGCGGCTACCTCAAGGGTGGGGCCATCTGGCACTCACAGTGCGGCGAGTCGATCTTCGCTCACATACCTGGCCTGATCGTGATGTACCCATCGCGAGCGCGTGACGCAGCCGGCCTGCTCCGCACTGCGTTCGATTGCGAGGACCCGGTGCTCTTCCTCGAGCACAAGCGGCTGTACCGCCAGCCCTTCGCCAAGGACCCCTACCCGGGTGTCGACTTCCGCATCCCGCTCGGCAAGGGCGACATCCGCCGACCCGGCAAAGACCTCACCATCGTCTCGTGGGGCTACACCGTGCACCTGGCCAACGACGCGGCGGCAACCATCGCCGAGGAGACCGGGGCGGAGATTGAGATCGTCGACCTTCGCTGCATCACGCCATGGGACCAAGAACTCGTGGCGGAGTCGGTCAGCCGCACGTCGCGAGCACTGGTGGTGCACGAAGACATCCAAACCGGTGGCTTCGGTGGGGAGGTCGCGGCGTGGATCGGGGATAACTGCTTCACCGACCTCGACGCCCCCGTCGGCCGGGTCGGCGC
>JBPCMH010000081.1:0-2737 GCA_051002495.1 Acidimicrobiales bacterium | reverse complement strand
CCGTCGGCGTGGGCGGACAGGTACGGGCCGAAGCAACGTTGGAGAAAGTCGAGGGCCGCAGGCTGATCTTCACCGTCTCCGTCGGAGACGACGCGGGGCTGGTCGCGGCCGGCAGGATCACTCGCGTCGTGGTTGACCGCGAGCAGTTCCTCGACAAACTGCAGTGAGCCCGTCATCGAAGCACCTGCTCAACCGACATCACCGTGCCGTGCACGACGCCCAGCAGCGTCACCGGCTGGCCGGGGTAATGCACGTCTCCATCGTCGGTTCTCGCCTTCTTGAGGCCGAAGGACTCCCGGTCGATCCGCTCAAGGTCGAGGTACGGGCCAAGGCATAGCGGGGGGCTCTTCTTCTGGATGCCGTTGCACAGCCGGAGGCCGAGGCCGCCGGGACCGTCGAACACAAACCCTCTCACCGCCAGTCGATCTTCCTGAGCCACATCGATGGCCCTGCTGACGTTGAGCTCGCCGTCGCCGACCTCGGCTGGCTTGGCCTCTGGCTCGGTGTCGAGCACCCGGACCACGAACAGCCCACCGGCAACAACGACCGCCGCGAACGCAGCGACGGTGAGCGCCCGAACGATCTTGGCCGTCCTCTCCGTCATCGCTGGGGCTTGAGGTCGACGATCCGGTGGGCGACCGGATCGATCTTCACGACCACGGCGCCCTCGGTGACCGGCGGCTCGTATCCATCAGCCAGGCGAAGCACGGTGCCATCGCGAAACACCACGCTTCGCTCCGAGGATTTCACCCCGTCGATCGTGCCTGTGTAATAAACGGTGGGCGGCTCGGTCGGCACCACTTGGGCGATGCCTGCCATCCAGACCATCTTGCCCTTCTTCACGCCGATCTGGACGTACTGGCCGTCGCGCACGAGCATCGGTTCGAGCTCGAGGGTGACCGTCGAGAAGGCCTTGAGGTTCTTGCTCACGCCGTAGGTGCGGGCATCGTCCAGGGTGATCGACTCGAAGGAGATCGCGGTGACCACGCCTTCATCGTCGGGGACGCGGGGCGTGCCGTCGAGGGAGATGCCGGCAACCGGATCGCCACCACCGCCGCATGCCCCCGCGAGGAGGACGAACACGGCGAGAAGGGCCAACAGCGAGCGGCGCACCTCAGCCGGACGCATCCGGCGGCGGAGCGCCGCCGGTGTCAGACCCGCCGTCGGCCCCGGCTGGCTGCGTACCACTCGCATCCTGGGCGTCGGTCTCTTCGGTCGTCGCTTGGTTGTGACCGGAGATAACGAGGATCGCCAGCGAGCCCTCAACTGAGTTGTCGGTTGGCACGTCAACCACCAGGCCAGTGGTGGCCTGCAGGTCATAGCTCATCTTGCGGATCAGCACTGGGTCCTGGCCGGCGAAGGCCAGGCCAAAGTTCAGCGCGGAGAGCAGCACATCGCCGAGCTCGTCATCACTCTTCACTTCCTTGATGCCGGCCTCGAACTCGGTGACGAACTCCTCGGGGGCGTTGGCCTCCCGGAAGTAGGTGCGCATGTACTTGAGGAAATCGCGAGCCTTCTTGCCCTTGAGGTTGATCTCCTCGCGGACCTGGATGACCCGGCCGTCCTTCACGTAGATCGCCATGCGGCGGAAGTTGTTGTTGGTAGGCACCGCGGTATCGCCCTGACCGCTGAGCTGGCCGGGTGCCGGAAGGGGCGCGCGCACGAGGTCGTAGCGGGTCACGCCGGAGCCATCCTCAGGCTTCGGGAAGTCGTCCTCGAAGCTCAAGTACGCAGGCTCGATGCTGTCGGCATCCCATTTCTTTACCGACTGTGCTTCCTTGACGGCCGATTCCACGTAGGCCAGCGCCGAGCGCCCATCGACGACCGGATCAGTCCCAATACGCTTGGCTTCCACCCGAGGAGCCACCGGAGCGGGAGCGCCCAACGGGTCGACGACCCACCGACGGGTCCGGAGCGCTTCGAGCACCGAGAGACCCTCGACGTTGGTCTTGAGCGACGAGCGCGAACCCCGGTTGAGGAAGTTCGGGATCAACGCCGGGTCGATGAAACGCATGGCCAAGGCGTCGTCGCGGACCAACTCGTCATAGCGATCAACGCCGTCGATGGCCACACGAGACTTGTACCGGAAGTCGTCCTGTTCGAGGCCCTTGACCTCGATCAGGGTGGCCGGCCGCTGGGCGAGCGCGTCGGCCGGGCGCTCGTCGGTGTACAGGTACTGGGCGGCCAGGTTCTGCGAGGCAACGATCGCCTCGAGCAACTCCTCTTCTCGTGTTTGGGAATCGCCACAGGCCGACATCCCAGTCACGGTGACGAGCAAAGCCAACAGAATCGAAAGTCGTCGAATCACGGCTTGATCTCCAGTGCGGCTCGGGTCAGGGCGCGAGGAGTGTCGTACTCTTCGCGCATACCGAGGATGAACAGCGTCCGGTCTTGGAACCAGACCGCCACCTGCTGGCGGCGACCGGTGGTGATGAACACTGTCGTCTCTCCGACCGTTACTTCATGGGGGACGGTGCTGCCCACCTGCTGAACAACCGACCGACGGAACCGCTCGTCGTCGGTGTTGGCTGCCTCGGTGAACCGGGAGAGCTGCAGCGTGGCCTGCAGGGTGTCGCCTTGGCGAAGGCTGTAAAGCCCCACCGCTTCCACGAACGGGCGCTTCTGGTTCTCGACCGCCGAGGCATATTCGGGATCCACCCCGAGCCCGGAGAGCTCACCGGGAAACGCCTCGGGACCCGAGATCGCGATCCCGTCGGCCCCGGGCGCAGGCAACCCC
>JBPCMH010000080.1:0-3871 GCA_051002495.1 Acidimicrobiales bacterium | reverse complement strand
ACACCAACGTTCACATGACTGCGATCGTCGTGACGCCAGGCGACAGGTACCTCGCGGACAGGTATCCGAAGGGCGATGGCGACCGTGACGACCTCAGCGTCCCATGCGAACCCGGGCTCGGAGGTGTGGGCAAGGATTGCTTGCCACACTTCTCGGCGAGCCGCCTTCGCTCCACACTGCGTGTCGACGACACCGGGCGTGACCGTCGCTTGGAGCAGCCGGTTGTACAGCCGACCAAGTGTCTCGCGCACCGGGCTCTCGGCTGCGTCGATCCGAGAGCCGGTCACGTCGCGAGATCCGATGGCGAGCAGGGGCGCCCTCGCGGCCAGCGCCATCACCGTCGCGAGATCATCGAGCGGAGTCGACAGGTCGAGGTCGCAGAACGCGATGACGTCGTTGTCGAGGAGACCGATGCCGGTGACGACGGCGGCGCCTTTGCCAGCATGAGGTCGGCGAACCACACGAACCTGCTCATGGTCGGCCCATCGCGTGAGCGCGGCGGCAGTGGTGTCGGTGCTGCCGTCGTCGACGAAGCACAGGCGGGCCTCCTGCCCCAGACGCTCGACGAAGGACACCAGGATCTCTGCATATTCCTCGAGGCGCTCCGCCTCGTTGAAGACGGGAACTACAAGCCCGATGGTGCTCACCTCGCGTCGACCTTGACCAGGAACACCCCAACCGTTTGCCGCGTCCAACGCTCTTCGAGTTCGAGGTAGCGGGCGGTCATGCCGACGTTCGGTGATGCCAGGATGCGGCCGCGCAGGTTCTCGAGCTCCGCCCGCTCGGCGGCATTGAGTCCGGCGACGAAACTCAAGCGCCGCGATGCATGCGGCGGCGACAGGGCCAGGTCGCCTTCGAGGACGACGATCTTGCTCGACTCCCGGCCGGTCGCCCGTCGCGCCGGCCCGAGCTGGGCAACCATGCCCTCGTCAACCACGCGGAAGTCGACGCCCCGTTCTTGCAGGGCCGCCATGAGGGGCGTTGTGTAGGGCTCGGCGAACCGCTGGGTTGTGAGGTCGAACAAGATGGGCTCGGCGGGGAGACCGTCGAGACCTTCCGCCAGGCGGTCGACGATCGGGATGGCATAGGAATCCGCAGCCGGTCCGGCCATAGGGTTCCACGGCGCGAGCGCAGCGGCGGCTGCTGCGCTGGCCGCCAGCAACCCGACCACGGCAACGCGGGATCCGGCGAGCAGCCGCACGTCGCCGAACTCGGCAAGCAGGCTGCCGCTGACGGTGGCCGCGACGATCAGGAACACCGGCCAGAGGAACCGGAGTTGGTGGGCCGATAGGCCAAGGCGCGTTATCGGCACGATGGCGGTAGTGACCAGCGACAGGACGAGCAGCAGTGAACCGAGAACGGCGCCGCTCGACCTGACGCGGTCGCCCGCGCGGTGGCGACGCCATCCCAAGATGCCGGTGAGCAGAAGCAATCCCAGGAGCGCCGCCCAGCCCAGAGTCGGCGACGGCAGCCCGACCAGCGCCAACTTTCCGTCACGGACGGGCGCGGCCAGATCCGCGGGTTGGAACGCGTCGCGGAAGGAGGGTCGGCCGATCCACGGTGCGGTGGCCAGGATCTCCGCATTCAGCGACCCGGCTTGGGCGAGGCCGACGGGCGGGTCAGTCCCGGCGCCGACGCTTGACGCGATTGCCGTGAGGTTCCCACCGCCAGGACCCGCAACTTGCTGCCACAGCGACTGACCCCAACAGACGCCGACGACGACCGCGGTCACAAAAACCAATCGGCGCGTGAGCCCAGGCGAGCGCGGGTTCCGCCAAGCCATGGCCGCCGCGATCGCCCCGACCACCGGGACGATGATCGAGTAACTGAGGTGCGTCTGGACGAGGAGACTCCCGGTGCCGACTGCGAGGGGCAGCGCGAGTCCGTCACCGGCCATGAGCGCCCATGCGGCCACGAAGAACAGGAGAACCGGAAACAGCAAGCCATGAGGCTGCCATGGGTCGAACAGCAACTCGCTGCCCATCGACCAGCCGAGCGCCGAGGCCAGTAGCCCTACCCCTGCCGCGCCCACCGCGCCGGCCATGCGGTGCCCCAACCAGACGGCCAAGGTCACGCAAATCACGTTGAGGGCGGCCGCCCCAACGGCCAGCCCGGCTCCGCCGCCGATCTTGGCCGGAGCGGCGAGTAGATCGAAGTAGAGCGGGCCTGGGTTGTTCAGGTTGCGACCAACGGAGATCGAAGCCGAGGTCCATGTGCCAAGCAAGGGATGGTGCTCGGTGAGCACATCTCTGGCTCTGATGAGGAAGAGCGCGTTGTCGCCAATCGGAGCCCAACCGCGCCCGATGGCCCGCGCCGTGGCGACGACGATCGGCAGCGACGCCAGGCCGGCGGCGGCGGGCCAGGCCCATCGATTGAGGCGATCGTTGGGCGCGACTGCGTTCACGGCGAGTCCGCCGCGGTGATAAACACCGCGCCAGGGAGACCGAGGTACAGCATTCGCTCCATGTCCTTGCGCGTGCCTTCGGGGAGCCGGGGATCGAGTGTCGCCCCGAAGAGGTTGCCGTCGACGAGATCGATGACATCGGTAAGACCGGCGGCGAGCAGGTCATCGATGACGTCGCCGCGTAGCCGGTCGAACTCACGTACCTCTGCTGGGGATCGGGGGTCGTACGCGGCAACCTCGATGGCGTCGGGCCGGAGTCGCCAGGCGCGGATGAAACCGCCCGTGGCGTAGTGCACCCGCGCCGTGGCCTGCGTCGCGGTCATCACGCGTTGCGGCGTTACCGGAACCCGCCACGGTTCTGGCACCCCGACGGTGAACCCCTCTCGCTCGAGCTCGCTGACCAGCCCGTAGCCCTGGGACCCGATGTAAAAGGCGTCCGACCACGTGATCAGGTAACGGCCGGAGGCGCCGGTGGCCGCCCCGACCTCAGCCAGGAGCGCGTTCACCGTGTCAGGCACGACGTTGGCCAGGGTGATCGACAGGCGTGGTGCAGGCGGTTCAACGTGGCGGGCCGTCCCTGCGTACAAAAGGCTCGACACGATCGTCGTGGCGGCCAGCAGACCGACGACCGATGTCGTCATCCGGCGCGCCGTTTGTGGCGCCGCTCGTCGCCGGATTGCCTCGAAGGCCGTCCACGTCACGGCCATCAGCACCAGCGCACTGACGGTCCACGCCGAGAGCATGAGGTAGTACCAGAGCTTGCCGAAGATGCGGCTGAGCGAATAGGCCACCAGCGCGAGCCCGACCGCGGCGACGCCATGGAGCATGATCAGGTTTCGGTGGGCCAAGCGCCACGCGACGATGCCCGAGGCCACGAACAGGGCAACGACGACCAGGCCAGGCACAATCGAGCCCTCGGGGTCAGATGATGCCGACACCAGCGACCCTGTTGCGCCCCGCGCTCCGGCGACGAACCGCCAGACATCAAGGTGGAGGGCCGTGAGCCGGAGCCCGGTACCGAGGCCGACTGGCGACTCGGGCGGATCGAGAAAGTGGTCTCGCAACATCGACAAGTTGCCGGGCGATCGGGTGAGCTGATCGAGCAACACCGGCGTCCACAACAGCAGGCCCAGTGCGAGGGAGCCCAGCGTCCATCGGGCGATCTCACCGCGGTTTCGTCGTTCGCGCCACACTCGCAAGCCGATCCGACCGGCCGCCAGTGCGCCCATGCCGAGCACCAGTCCGAGGTAGGGGACGTGCGTCTGGGCCGCGATGGAACCGGCCATGACGGCCACCGGCAGCATCGCCAGGTCGTCGCGCACAACCGACCACACGGCGAGGAGTGTCACCAACCACCAGAGCAGAGGAACGTACGGATTCCACGGTTCGACCATGGTCTCGATCCCGAACCCGCGTGTCAGGAGGGCGAGGACGGCTCCCATGGCTACGGCGAGCCTGACCCCACCT
>JBPCMH010000079.1:0-6489 GCA_051002495.1 Acidimicrobiales bacterium | reverse complement strand
ACCTAGGTTGAGCCGCCTGCGTCCTGCAGCGCGTTCACGAGCGTGCCCCACTGCACCTGGGCTCGGTCGTGGTCGCCCGCGACCTCGGTGTGCATCCAGGTGTTGATTTCGTAGGCCACCTCGAAGTAGTCGGGCGGACACATCAGGAACCGTCGGCCCCAGTCCAACTGGCTCACGGGTTCGTGCAGAGGTGGTCGGCCAACCCGCTCAAGAAGAGACCGGCATCGGTCACGATGCCGAGGGCCTGGTGGCTGCCCCGGTCGGCCAACTTGGTCACCACCGATTGGTTGATGTCGACACAGAAGGTCTCGACTCCGGCTGGGAGGATGTTGCCGGTGGCGATGGCGTGCAGCGTCGAAGCCACCATGAGGGCGACCTCAACCCCGGGAATGTGGTCGCGCATCGCGTCGGCGGCCTCGATCACGTTGGGGATCACGTCGGGTAGGGGCCCGTCGTCCCGCAGCGACCCGGCCAGGACGAACGGGACGTCGTGGCGAATGCACTCGTACATGGTGCCGCCGTCGATGTAGCCGGCCTCGACGGCGGCGGCGATCGATCCGTAGCGGCGTACCTCGTTGATGACCCGAAGGTGGTTGGAGTGGCCGCCCTCGGCGGCGGTGCCCTCTCGCACGGAAACGCCGAGTGAGGTGCCCATGACGTTGGATTCGATGTCGTGGGTGGCGAAACCGTTTCCGGCGAAGAGCACGTTGACCCAGCCTTCGCGGACAAGCCTGGCCAGGGCGGGCGACGCGCCGGTGTGCACCACGGCCGGTCCGGCGACGACGAGCACCCTCCCGCCACGTTCTCGGGCGGCGCGGACCCGCTCGGCCACCTTTGCGACCAGGAGGCCCTTCGGCTTCTCCGACGACACATCCGAGTTCATGAACTCGAACGGGGTGGAGCCTCGTGGGCGAGCGGGTGCGGAGACCCGGATGCCTTCGTGCCCGACGATGATCTGATCGCCGGCCCTGACTCGGTGGAGGGGGATGGTGAGAACGACCTGTTCGTCGCGGACGACGACCCCGCAATCCATCTCGGGGTTCTTCACGTCGATCCAATGGCCGCCGATCCGCACCTGGGTGGGCAGGTTGGTCGTGGAGTAGAAGCCGGGTGGGAACACCCCGTCCCGCACGGCGGCCACCACTTCGATTTCGCCCGCGTCGACCCGGTTGGCGCCGTGGATCTGGAGTTCGGCCAGCAGCGCATCGAGCGCATCATCGGTGTCGGCGTTGATGACGAGCCGGGCCCGGCTGGCGTCGGTGTTGGTTCGTCCGATGGCGACGTCAACCATCTCGTAATCGGCGCCGCTCGCCAGGATGACGTCAAGCACCTTGGCCAGCAGGAGCGAGTCGATGATGTGCCCCTCGATCTCGACGGTCTCAGTTGCCATCGGTGCCCTTCGTTGCTGTGGTCGGCGCGGCCCCGGGGAGTGGTTCGAGAAAGTCATCGCTGGCCGCCTCGCCCGGATCGAGCGGGGGGATGGCGTCGGGTACTAGGTGCCATGGCACTTCGTCTGGGCCGACGGTGGGCTCGTCCTTGAACCGGCCGCGGCGGTCGTCGTAGATGTCGCGGGTCACGACTTGGATCACGCCGGCCGCGGGAATGGCGAGGAGCGCGCCGACCACGCCGAACAACTCCACCCCAATGAGGACGCTGGTCAGCACGGCGAGCGGGCTCAGGTTGACGGTCTTCGACATGACTGCGGGCTGGAGGAAGTGGTTCTCGAACTGCTGGTAGACGATGTAAAAGACGAGCGCCGTTACCCCGGCTGAGGTGCTGTGCAGGAAGGCGAACCCGATGGTCGGGATGGCTCCAAGGGTGGCGCCGACCATGGGGATGAGGTCGGTGAACGCGACCCACAGGCCAAGCACGCCGCTGAACGGCACCTTGACGATCGACAGGACGATGAAGGTGGCCAGCCCGGCGATGATGCTGATGAGGAGGTTGCCGACGACGTACCCGCTGATTGCTTGCGATGCGTCTTGGGCGACCTTGCGCACTCGGTCGCGGCGGTCCTCGGCCAGCAGGCTCAGCAGTCCGGCGGTGATGCGCGGCGCCTCGAGCAGCATGAGGACGGTCAGCACCAGGATGGTGACCAACGAAAACACCGTGTTGGCCACCGTGCGGGCGACGTTGAGCGCCGGGGCGCCGGCGTTGCTGACCGCGTCGCTGAGGCGCTGCTGGTTGTCCTCGATGTAGGTGTCGATGTTCCAGCGCACCACCAGGCCGCCGATCGGTCCCTCGCCGGCCTTGGCGTCCTCGACGAACTGGGGGAGGGCTTCCACGAAGTCGTCGGCCCTGGTGGCAATCGGCCGCACGAACGCATAGAGCATGGCCGACACCAGCACCAGGCCGGTCACGAACACCAGCGCGGTGGCCAGGCCGCGGCGAAGGCCCCGTCGCTCCAGCGCATCGACCGCGGGGGCCAAAACGATGGTGAAGAAGCCGGCGATGGCCAACCAGGCGAGGATGCGGGAGAGCTCACGCACGGCGCCGATGGCGATCAACGTGCCAAGGACCAGCCCGATCGCCGCCACGATGGTCCGTACGGGGACGTGGTAGTGGTCGGGTGCCTCGGGAGCCGACATCGCCGGTCAGGTTAGTTCCGCACTAGCCTCGACCCTCGCCATGGGCCAGCAGATCACCGTCACCAACACCACCACCCCTCGTCCCGGCGTGGTGCGCATCGACATCAATCGAAGCCTCACGGGTATGGCTCACGAGCGCTTTGTCGCCGGGGTGGCCATCACAGGCGAGCGGCCACCTGATGTGCTGGCCCGGCGCATCTTCGATCGGGGTGGCGTGAAGGCCGTGCACATCTACGGCAACGTCATCACCGTGGAGCTGGCCAGCGGGGCCGACGCCGACGGCCTGGTCGACCTCGTGAACGACCTGTACATCCATTACCGCGAGGGCGTCACCCCTTCATTCCCCGCCTAACCCTTCGAATCTGGGAGGCTGTCGGTTGATGACCGTCAATGACCCGTGGGCCGCAATCCTCGAGCGTCTTGACGATGCCGCCCAACTCACCGGCGTTGATCCTGACATCCACCGGATGTTGCGCATCCCCCGACGGGTGCTCGAGGTGGCCGTGCCGGTCCGCATGGATGACGGACGGGTCGAGGTATTCACCGGCTGGCGAGTTCATCACGACACCACCAGGGGTCCCGCCAAGGGCGGCATTCGCTTCCATCCCGCAGTCGATGCCCGCGAGGTGAGCGCACTCGCCGCGGGCATGACCTTCAAGACCGCGGTGCTCAACCTGCCCTTCGGCGGGGCCAAAGGCGGCGTGCGTTGCGACCCAACCGGTATGTCGTTGGGCGAACTCGAACGGCTCACCCGCCGGTACACCTTCGAGATCTCTCCGATCCTCGGCCCCGACAAGGACATCCCCGCGCCCGACGTCAACACTGACGGCCGGGTCATGGCGTGGTTGATGGACACGCTGTCGATGACTCGGGGCGAGAACATCTTCGGCGCGGTCACGGGCAAGCCGCTCTCGGTGGGCGGCACGAGAGGCCATGCCGGCGCAACATCGACGGGTGTGATGGTCACAGCCAGAGCCGCCTTCAACGAGCTCGGTATCCCGTTCGTGGGGGGCCGGGCCGTCATCCAGGGCTTCGGCAAGGTCGGTGGGCCACTGGCGTTCCTCCTGGCCTCCGCCGGTATGCGCGTGGTGGCGGTCAGCGACGTGAAGGGTGCCGTCTACAACCCGGGCGGCCTCGATGCGTTCGCGCTGTCTGATCATGCGTCGGCGACCGGATCGGTTGCCGGTTTCGACGGCGGTGACCAGATCGAAGAGGCAGACATGTGGAAGATCGATTGCGAGCTTGCTGTGCCAGCCGCGCTCGAGGGGGCCATCGATGAGAACGTGGCCGAGACCCTTGGGGCGAAGGTGTTGGTGGAGGCGGCCAACGGTCCGACCACGTTGCTAGCCGATCCCGTCCTCGATCGGCGCGGCGTGGTGGTCGTTCCCGACATCCTGGCCAACGCCGGCGGGGTGACGGCCTCCTACTTCGAGTGGGTGCAGAGCCGGCAGGGCATGGCGTGGGAAGAGGAAGAGGTGGCCACCCGGCTTCGCCGCTATATGGACAACGCCTTCCTCGATGTGTGGGCCAAGTCGCAGTCTCTTGGCGTGTCGTTGCGCCGGTCGGCCTTCGCCCTCGCCGTCGAACGGGTGGCCGAGGCCATCTCTGCCCGCGGCCTGTTTCCCTAGGGGTTGTGTATCGAACACGTGTTCGATAGCCTCAAGGGATGGGCGCGGCCGAGGCATACCCGTCCACCCCGTCGAAGCTGACCGCGCTGAGCGACCTGGCCCAGAAGGTGGCGCCGGTGATCTTGGCCGGGTCTCGCACCATGCCCCTTCGGCCCGACCTGACCGCGGTGCTGCCGGCCATGCGCCGCGGCACGGTGATCGAGATCGACGGACGGGGCGCGACCTCTTTGGCCCTGGCTATGGCTTCCGGTTCGTCGGCGGCCGGGTCATGGGTGGCGGTGGTCGGCCTTCCTGCCCTCAGTATGGTGGCCGCGGCCGAGGCCGGTCTCGACCTCGAGCGCACCGCGGTGGTCGTCGATCCGGGGGAGCGCTGGGCCACGGTGGTTGCTGCCCTCACCGACGCCATCGATGTGGTGCTCACCGGCCGTCCCGCCCGTCTGCGTCCGGCTGATGCCCGCCGACTCACGTCGCGGGTGCGGGAGCGAGGATCGGTGCTGATGGTGGTCGGCGGCTCATGGCCGGACCGCACTGATCTGCATCTCACCGTCGAGTCCGCGCAGTGGTCAGGCCTTGGCGATGGCCACGGGTATCTCCGTAAGCGCCGCATGGAGATCATCCTCGACGGCCGTGGTGCGGCCGGCCGCCGTCGGCGTCGCTCGCTGGAGATCTGACCGCGTGAACGGGCCCGTCCGCACGTTGGTCGCCTGGTTCCCTGACTGGCCGGTCACCGCGGCAGGTCGCAGCAGCGACGAACCCGCCGCGGTGTTCCGGGCCAACCGGGTGGTGGCCTGTTCGACCGCGGCCAGAGCAGAAGGAGTCACGAGGGGCATGCGGCGACGGGAAGCTCAGTCGCGGTGCCCGGCGTTGGAGGTGCTGCCTCTTGATCCGACCGGCGAGGCCAGGGCCTTTGAGCCGGTGGTGGCCGCGCTCGACGGGGTGTGTCCCCGCATCGAGGTGGTGCGTCCTGGCTTGCTGGGGTTCGCGGTGCGGGGTCCGGCTCGGTATTTCGGGGGAGACGATGCCGTCGCCCAGCAGGTGATCGACGCGGTGCCGGGGCCGTGCCTTGTTGGTGTGGCCGACGGCCCGTTCGCTGCCACCCTCGCGGCCAAGGCCACGTGGAGCCTGCCGGTCGGTGTCGACGGCAAGGTGCTGGTGATCCCGCCAGAGCAGAGCCCAGCGTTTCTGGCCGGCCACCCCGTCGATGCCATCGGGCTGCCTGATCTGGCCAACCTGCTCCGTCGACTCGGTATCCGCGCCCTTGGCGACCTGGCCGCCATCCCCGCCCCGCAGGTGCTGGCCAGGTTCGGGATGGAAGGAGCGGCCGCGCATCGGTTGGCCCGCGGTCTCGATGAGCGTCCGCTCGACGCGCGCCCCCCACCACCGGAGTTGGTGTTCCAGTCCGAGATTGACCCGCCGGCCGAACGGGTCGACACCGCGGCCTTCGTTGGCAAGTCGCTGGCCGACGCGTTCCAAGCCGCGCTGGCCAAGCAAGGGGTGGCCTGCAGTCGGTTGTTGATTGAGGCCGAGACCGAGCACGGCGAGCGGCTGGCGCGGCTGTGGCGACACGACGGTGCACTGAACGCGGCGGCGGTGGCCGAGCGGGTGCGTTGGCAGCTCGACGGATGGCTCAACGGCACTGGCGGGGGAGAGGAGCGTCCGACCGCTGGCATCAGCATGTTGCGGCTGTCGCCGGAGGAGATCCACGCCGATCACGGCCGGCAGGAAGCGTTCTGGGGTGGTACCACCCTGGCCGACGACCGGGCTGGCCGTGTCCTGGCCAGGGTGCAGGGCCTGCTCGGACCCGACGCGGTCAGCACCCCGGTGCTGGTCGGCGGACGAGGCCCGGCCGAGCGTGTGCTGCTCGTGCCATGGGGCGACGACCGCGCCGCCGCGGTCGAAGGTCGGTCGGCCGCGCCGTGGCCCGGGTCGGTGCCGCCGCCGTCACCGGCGTTGGTGCACGACCCGCCGGCGGCAGCCGACGTGCGTGATGGCGACGGGGGCGAGGTGTTGGTGACCGGGCGGGGGATGATCTCCGCGTCGCCGGCGACGGTGGCCATCGCCGGGGCGCGGCGGTCGTCGGTGACCGCCTGGGCTGGCCCGTGGCCGGTCGACGAGCGCTGGTGGGACACCAGCTCCCACCGCCGCAAGGCCCGACTTCAGGTGGTGACCGACGACGGCACCGCCCACCTGTTGGCCGTCGACGGCGGCCGCTGGTGGCTCGAAGCCACCTACGACTGACCCCGCCCGCCTCGCTGCCGTCCGCCGGCTCGCTC
>JBPCMH010000078.1:0-3171 GCA_051002495.1 Acidimicrobiales bacterium | reverse complement strand
GTGCGAGATCGGCATAGCCGAGGACGGTTGGGATGTTCACCCATGCCGTGTGCATCAGCTTGCCGGCGAGAACCAGACCCTTGATTCCAACTACCGCGAACTTGGCGACGCCGACGAGCTTGGACAGGATGGTGAGTACCGGCCCCGCGGCGGCAGCGACCAGGGCGAAGTTGATGATGGTGTTCTTGGTCTCGTCACTGAGACCCTTCCACCACTTGCTCACTCCGCGCACGACTTCGATGAGCTTGCGGAACATCTCAACCACGGTCGGCATGAGGTCGCGACCAAGCTCGATCATGGCGAACTGAAGTTTCGACCAGCCTTTGGCAAGACTGCGGCCTTCGTCGTCAGTGGCCTCAAACGCCATTTGCAGGCGGTCTTGGCTGTTGGCGACATCGCTCATAATCCCGTCGAGCTGCTCGGCGTCGAGCCCCAGCAGGGAGAACGCGCCACGCATGGCGCGGATGTTGCCGAAGACGCTGGTCATCGCTTCGTCGTTGTCGCCGAACGTTGATTCGAGCGTTCGGAGGACGGAGATTACGCCCTCGGATTCAAGCTGGTCGCGGAGTCCTCCCGCCGTAAGTCCGAACTGCGCCAGCGTCTTCTCGGCCTCGACGCTCGGCTTGAGCAGAGAGGTGAACACCGCGTTGAGTCCGACGGCTGCCATCGAAGCACTAGCGCCACCGACGGTCATGGCGGCGATGGACCCCGCGACTTCCTCTAGCTCCACACCGAGCAGGGCGGCAGACGGAACGACCTGTGGCAGGACGGCGGCAAAGGCATCGGCCTCGGCAGCACCTGAAGCAACCGCGGCAGCGAGAATGTCGGCCGCTCGTGCGGCGGTCAGGTTCTCCTGACCGTAGGAGTTGACGACGCCGCCGAGCACCTTGGCGACATCCCCGACCTGACCCATGCCGGAGGCTGCGGCCATCGCCGAGGCGTTGAGGACTTCCATCGCGCCCTCGGCCTCGAAGCCAGCGGAGGCGACGAAGTAGAAGGCGTCTGCCAGTTCCTGCGGCCCCTGACCGGTCTCAGCCCCGATGGCACCGATCTGCTCGCGGACACCCTCCAGCGATTCCCTCGACACTCCGGCGAGGCCCACCATGCGGTTCATGGAGGTCTCGAAATCGACGGCCATCTTGGTCGCCCCGCCACCGATGGCGAGGATCGGCAGGGTGACGTTACGCGTCATGCTGGCGCCCATGTTGCCGAGAGACTTCTGGACATTCCCCAATCCCGTCTCAAGGCCGCTGAACGCCTTGTTGACGTCGGTCATATCGGCGCGGACGGCAACAAATACGTCAGCTATTCGCACGCTGAACCACCTTCACGTTATCGGGGAACCGCTGGGACATACCCATGAGGACTTGTTCAAGCTGCGCCCCTTCAAGGGCCGCGGACTTGGCGCCTGGCTTGGAGCCCGTGCGCTTGAGTTGCTTGAGGGCGACGTACACATCGGCCATGCCTTCACGGACAGCCGCCTGTTGCATCTCCCATTCGGACAGGACGCGCTCCTGCCCCTTTGACCAGAACAGGTCGAGTTGCGGATAGGTGAGGCGTTCCGCTACGCCATCGGGGTCAAGGTTCCAGTGGGCGAGCGCCCATTCGGCGACTTGGCCTGGGCTGGCGACGCCGCGCTCATCAGATCCCTCGCCAGCCGAGCGAAAGGGAACGTCTTACGCCACATGGCGATAAAGGCGTCGTACAGCTCCTCATCGGTCATCGAGTCTTCGATGGACTCCTTGCCGCCGAGAATATTGGTGTGGTCGTAGGCAACGACGAGTTCGAGGATCTTCTCGGCCGGCACGTTCATGGCGTCCGCGCTGTCCACCGATTCGGCCCCATCGAAGGATGCCGCGACGGCGCTGCGCCACTCACGGGCTCGCTTGATCTTCAGGACGGGCAGGGACATTCCCCGCCCGTCCTTCGTCACCGAGATGGCCCCGGCGACAACTTCTTCCTCAGTCACGTCAGACCGGGGTCGTGATGACGAGGCGGAAGGGGCTGGCGGTCAGGTCGGCCGGGTCCCACGACGCACGGACGCGAATGCGCGGGGCCATGAGCCCATCGTCTGCGGCCTCATACTCCGCGTTGCCGGTCTGAACCGCGTCGTCAGCGAAGAAGCTGAACTGCTTGCCATCGAGGCCGGGAACTCGAAGCTCGTAGTCGTTATACGCCGCCGTTGGAATGCGCCGAGTCTCATCGGTGTCGATGGTCGTGGCAGTTCCCACCGTCGCGGACGTTGATCCGGGGATCATCAACGCATAGGTTGCGGCCGTGTGTTCGGCCAGGCCGAACTCAAGGAACGCTTCCTCACGGATCTTGTAGTCGGTGCCGACGAGCGCACCCTTGGTGCCGTTGAGGTCAGGAACGAACCACTCCTGCTCCACGACGTAGTTGTTGTTTCCAGTGGTTGCTCCACCGACAGCGGCGTTGATGTAGATATCACCTGCCCCAACCACGAGGTTCGCAGGCGTTGCGGCTGAGACAGCCATGAAATGTGCCTCCTTCGGCATTCAACCCTGATACCAACCGAGAAGCTCATCGGCAGCGCCGGGAGTTCTCGTGATCGCTCGGGGCTTGTTCGAGCGGATCGTTTGTCGCCAGCCCTCCCGCCTTACCTCGACTGACTTGCAGGCCGCGCAGCGCCGGAGATAGACCGGCCATTGCTCGACGCGCCCGTCATACGAGGCGAGGAAGTTCCCTGTTCTCCACAACTGCCAGTCATGGGGATCGGTGGCGTTGTCCACGAGGAGGACGGTTTCGCACCGCGCTCTGCCTTGGCTGAAGACCGGGTACTCGCGCACGTTGAGCATCCGATTGAGCAGCAGGTCGAGCGAAGCGGGAAGCGCCGTCCACGCGGGAAGGGAGGGCATGCAATGTCTCCGGGCGCGACGAAATACGCCCTACCCGAAGGCAGGGCGCGACGGTGCGCGCCTTCGTGGGGCCGCTACATGGAGCGACCGAAACTGATGGCGTCCCCTCCTGGGAAGGAACGCAGGACTAGCAGGCTATGAAGTTATCCCGGCACACTCATCGTTGAGGCGATGACGCTGGGGAAGATGGTACGGAACGGCCACTGGGTGTCAGGGTCCGTCTCCATGCCGCCGATGGTGGAATGGAGCGATTGGTAGATCGCCGTGCCCGAGGCGTTCTGGCGCGGCTCCAGGT
>JBPCMH010000077.1:0-8272 GCA_051002495.1 Acidimicrobiales bacterium | reverse complement strand
CTGGCACGGCGTCGGTGATCGGCCATTGCTGGCCGGTATGGAACGGGTTCCGAGGAGGCAAAGGCGTCGGCTGCAGTGTCGGGCAGTGCTTGACCACCCTGCCCGCCTATGTCCCCATCGACCTCGGAGTCGCCGCGGTCACTGCGTCGAACCCGCGATGGAAGGAGCGAGCCTTCGCGGCGACGAGCGTGGCCTCGATCACTTGGGTGTTGGCCGGGCTGATCTGGTGGCGCCGCGGCTGGCCGAACCTTTGGGGTCCGACTCCGACCGCTGCGCTTCCCCTCGGGGCTGCGGCCAGTAGCGCGGTCATCCTGTGGCGGTTCGCGTCGGCCAAACCGGTGCCCGCGCCATCGGCGGCAACCGAGGCGAGGTTGGCGGCTGCGTGATCGGCTTCTGTACTGATTCCGGCTCACAGATGCCAGCAGACCTGCGCCATCGCTTTGATGTCGAAATCGTGGCGCTGACCGTGACCATCAACGGCGTCCATTACCTCGAGGGTGTCGACCTCGACGCCGACGCGTTCTACGAGACCTTGGCCCGGTGCGCCGAACCTCCCGAGGTACTGACCGCCGCCCCGTCGCCTGGTCGGTTCGCGGCCGCTTACGAGCGGCTGGCCGCACGCGGGTTCGATCAAATCGTTTCTGTCCACACCGGATCCAACCTCAGCAGCACCGTCAACTCGGCCCGGCTCGGGGCAACAGGCGCGCCGGCCCCGGTCGCGATCGCCGACACGCAGACCGGAAGCTTTGCGGTGTCGTGCGCATTGCGCGAAGCCGCAGAAGCCGCCGGTCGCGGCGCAACCGTTGAGGAGGTCGTCGCGATCGCCGAAGCAGTCGGGAAATCCTGCGGCAACGTGTTCGTGGTCGGTGGGCTGGAGTTAGCCAGAGCTGGTGGGCGGCTGGCCGCGGGCACCAGTTCCGAGCCAGACGCAACGCCGGTGCTCAGCCTGATCGAAGACAAGATCGAGACGATCGGGTCAGCCGCGAGCGTGGCCGAGGGAGCCGAGATCATGGCCGCCCATGTGGTGGCCGCCGGCCCGGGACTCCGGGTTGGCATCGGGATTGCCGATGCCGCGGCCGAGCCCTATTGGCTCGAATTCGAGCGTCGTCTGTCGGTTGCGCCTGAGGTCGACGACATCCTCCGCTACCGCGTTGGTCCGAGTGTGGGTGCCCACACCGGGACTGGTTGCGCTGGCGCGGTGTACTACCGGCCGATCAGCGCTTGATCGTGTCGTCGATGCCGTCGTCGGGCAGTCCGACCGACAGCGCTTCGATGGCTTCGGACTGCAACATCGTGAGGTAGTGGTACAGCGCCATGCCGGGGCCCCTTGGGTCGTCCTCCGGCAGCATGTCGTGGTCGTTCTCGCTCACATCGAGGCGGGTCCCGAGCACCAGGCGCAGGTCGTTGAGTGCCCCCATCCATCCGGTCAACTCTTCCTCGGTGAGCTGCTTGCGGTCGAGGGTGGCCTCCATCACATCGATGCTCGATGTCCGCTTCGCCATGAGGTCGTCGCGCATCAGGTCGCGGTACTCGCTCTCGAGCTCGGGATCGCCGACATAGGCCGGGGGGAACAGCCGCTCCAACGCCGGGTCGTCGGTGTTGAGAAGCTCACGCATCTGGGTCGGCAGGGTGCGCAGCACCGCCAGTTCCTCGGCCGGGATCGTCAGCAGATACCCCCGGCCGTGGGGCCGGATTCGGGTCAATGGCCAGCCCATCAGTCCTGATGCTCCATGGTCGCCCACAGCCCGTATTCGTGGAGCCGGTACACGTCGAACTCCGCTTTCTCTCGCGGGCCGCTCGACACGACCGCCTTGCCCTTCTCGTGCACGTCCAGCATCAGCTTCTCTGCCTTGGCCAGCGAGTAGCCGAACAGCTTCTGGAGCACCAGCGTGACGTAGCTCATCAGGTTGATTGGGTCGTTCCAAACGATTACCACCCACGGCCGGTCAGCCCTGACCTCGTCGTCAACGATCGGCTCGTCGATCGCGACCGGTGCACTCGCCGGCATGCTCATGCCAGCACCAGTTTCTCGCTCGGCGGGGCCAGGCCATTCGGCACCGCGACGGTGGTGGCCAAGCTCAACCGGATCGTTGCGACCCAGACTGCGGTCGCCCCGGCGATGTGGACAGCCACCAGTAGCGCGGGCACGCCCGTGAAGTACTGCAGGTAGCCAACGCCGGCTTGCGCGGCCAGCACCGCGAGCAGAACCTGGGCCCGGCGCTCGACCCTGGGGTTGCCCTCGCGTCGGAGCCGCACGACGGTCACGACGACCGCGGCCAAGAACAGCATCGCGGCAACGCCATGGAACCGAGTGACGTCGCGCACCGCCAGCGGCAAACGCTCAACCAGCTCACCGTCGCGGCTGCCTGCATGGGGTCCGCTCCCCGTCACCACCGTCCCGAGGAGGATGGCCAAGCCGCCCATTGCCACCAGCAGCCTGGCCAGGCTGGTGAACTCCGGTCCGACCGCGGGCCGCCGTTCTCCTCCGTCGGGCTCGCCTGCCCGGTGGTGGAGGACCGTGGCGCACCAGATAAGCAGCATCGACAACACGAAGTGCCCCATCACCAGGGGCGGGAATAGGTGGAACAAGACCACCAAGCCGCCGAGAACGATCTGTCCGATGACCCCGGCGACAAGTCCGAGCGACAGCCAGGTCAGATCACGCCGGCGTGGCCGTCGCGCCAGCGAGCCGAGGACGGCCAGCATCACCGCGACCGACACCAGCCCGGTCACGAGGCGGTTCACGAACTCGATGAGTGCGTGGTACTCGAGCGGGGCGACGATGCGGCCTTCGTCGCAGGTGGGCCAACTTGGGCAGCCCAAGCCAGAACCGGTGAGCCGCACGAGGCTCCCGGTGACCACGATGAAGGCCAAGGCCACGAGCGCGGCCAGGGTGATGCGGCGGTAGGTCTGGGGCGACAATCGGTCAGCAAGCATCGGGGTTGCCATCGTAGAACCGACGGCTTGGCCGCCCCCAGTCGCCGTGTCCGGCTGGCGTGTTTGGCGACACGGCCAACGCGCCCGTATTGTCGGCCCTGTGATGGGCAGCCTCAAGGCATTCCTGGCCCTCACCAAGCCGAGGATCATCGAGCTCCTGCTCGTCACCACGCTGCCGACCATGGTGGTCGCCCAACGCGGGGTGCCGCCCCTCTGGTTGGTGATAGCCACCCTGACGGGTGGCACCCTTGCCGCGGGCGGTGCCAATGCCATCAACATGTACATCGACCGCGACATCGACGCCATAATGAAGCGCACGGCGAACCGTCCACTCGTGACCGGCGCCGTTTCGCCCACCTCGGCCCTGGTATTCGCCATCTCGCTCGAAGTATTGGCCTTTGCTGTGCTGGTCCTGTTCGTAAACCTGCTGAGTGCGGTCCTCGCGGTGAGCGCCACCCTGTTCTACGTGTTCGTCTACACCATGTGGCTCAAGCGCTCCTCGACACAGAACATCGTGATCGGCGGCGCGGCCGGCGCGGTGCCGGTGCTCGTCGGATGGTCCGCGGTGACCGGCACCCTGTCCCTGGCGCCGTTGGTGCTCTTCGCACTCATCTTCCTCTGGACTCCGCCTCATTTCTGGGCCCTCGCCATCAAGTACCGCGATGACTACGCCGCGGCAGGCGTGCCGATGCTCCCCGCCGTTGTTTCGCTGGCCAAGACGGCACGACAGATCATCATCTACACGGTGCTGCTGTGGGCCTGTTCGCTCGTGTTCGCCCCCGTTGCCGGGATGGGAGCGATCTATCTCGTCAGCGCTGTTCTCCTGGGCGCGGTCTTCCTGATGTATGCCATCCAACTGCAACGGGACGCCACCCAGGCGAGGGCCATGCGGCTGTTCGGCTACTCCATCTCCTATGTCACGCTGCTGTTCGGGGCTATGGCCTTGGACAGCATCGTCGGCAAATGACCTGCTCGGGGCCACAATGCAAGGTGTCGTGATGAACCAAGGTCGAACGGTGGCGCCAGTAATCGCTAGGGTTTCGGCGCCCCGCAAGTGCAACCTCTGGCTGACTCAGGAAGGCGCATGACGATCACCGAGACGCGACCGGAACCGGCAGCAGCGCAGACGGCCTCGGCCGCGACCGCGCCAGCGCCCGGCAACTGGCTCACCACCGGCGACCACAAGCGCCTGGGGTTGCTCTACATCGCTGGTGGTCTGGTCGCCACGCTGGTTGGCACGGTCTTGGCCGCGGCCTACCTCGCCCCCGGATCAGCAGAGTTGCCCTATGTCTGGACTGCCTCGGGCTCGAGGCTGACCTCCGGGGCGATCACCGGGGTGCTCATCATTGGTCTGCCCGCCCTGTGGCTGGGCGCCATGACCGCCATCATCCCGCTGCAGCTCGGGGCCACCCGCATCGCCCTCCCACGGCTGCAATCGCTGTCGGTGTGGACCTTCTTCGCCGGCTCCGTGCTGACTGCACTCGGCTACACCGTCGGCCGCCCATCTGGGGTCAGCCTCGGCTCAATCCTCCCGCAGGCATCGACCGGATCTCCGACGAACACCGCCACCGAGTTGTTGCTGGCCGGGCTGGCCCTGGTTGGTGTGGCCACCCTGCTCGGGGCGATTGGCGTGGCCACCACCATCCTCAACCAGCGGGCCGACGCCGTCACCCTGAGCCGCATGCCGGCCTTCGCTTGGTCTGGGCTGGCGACCTCGCTGGCGCTCATCATCTCCACGCCGGTCTTCCTGGGTGGTCTCGCCCTCCTGTGGGTCGATCTTCACTACGGCGGATCGTTCTTCGCCGTCGATGCCGTGGCCGGTATCCGGGTCTGGCAGCACCACCTCTGGATCTTCGGCCGACCCGAGTTGTTCTTGGTCGTCGCGCCAGCCCTCGGCGCGCTCTCCGATGTGGTCACCACCGCGGCCGGTCGCCCGTTGCTCGCGTTCCCCGCGGTACGCGGCGCGGCGGTCGCCGCCGCGTTGTGGTCGCTGATCGCCTGGGCCACCCCGTTCTCTGCGCTGGAGTCGCCGGTGCTGCCGACCCCCACCGTTGGGACGGCCCTTTTCATCCTCCCGGTGGCCATCGTTGTGCTGGCCTGGCTGGGCTCGCTGGTGCTCGGGTCTCCGTCGGCAACGCCGGGCTCGCTCCACGCCGCCGCTTTCCTCGTCGTGGCGTTGGTGGGCGCGGCGATGACTCTGGTCGCCGCCCTCGTCGGCATCGACGGCAGCTTGGCCGCTGAGGCGTTCGCCAACGGCCAACTCTGGCTGGTCGTAGCGGCGGCATTGCTTGGCGTGACCGGTGCCTTGACTCATTGGGCGCCGAAGCTCTCCGGCAAGGTTGTTCCGTTCGCGGCCTCAGCCGGTCAGGCGTTGGTCCTCGTTCTCGGTGGGATCTTGGTCGCGCTGCCTGGTTGGGTAAGCGGGCTTGGCTCCGACAGCAGTCCCACCGTGGTCGGTGCGGCTGGGGCGGCGCTACTGGCACTCGGTGTCGCTCTCTCCATTCCCGCGCTGGTTGGGCGGGGTCAGGCCGATCCTGATCCGACGGGCCGTGGTCTTACCCTCGAATGGGCGACGGCCTCGCCGCCGGCGATGCACAACTTCGACTCGGTGCCCGCCGTCGGGTCGGCCCATCCCCTCGCTTCCGATTCGGAGGAACGCGCATGACCGATGTGCTCGCTCTCCCCTCGGGCGCCACGCCGGCCAGCGAACGCGAGCGACGCAGCGTGGCCACGGCCAGCCTGTTCGCCAGCGTGGCCATGGTCATGGCGTTCGCCGGGTTCGCTGCGGTCTACCTGACCCTGCGCCAAGAAGTCAGACCCTTCCCTCCGGAAGGTGTGGAGTTCGACTTCTACCTGGCCCGCACGCTCGTCATCACCGTCTTCATGGCCTCGCTCTTTATTGAGTGGGCCGCTTACGGCATTCGCAAGGGTTTCCAGGGCCACGCCTTGGTGGCCTTTGCGGTGACGATCTTGCAAGGCATCGCCGCCATCATCGGGTTCTGGTTCCTGCTCGACACCAAACTCGGGTTCGCCATCGCCGATCACCCCTACGGGGCGCTGGCCCACACGATGGTGTTCTTGTCGCTGCTCGCGGTTGGGGCTGCCATCGTCTTCATCGAGCTCACCATGCTGAAGGCGATCGGTCACCAGCTCGACGCCCGAAACTTCCCACTGATGCGGGCCACCGCGACTGTCTGGCATGCCGCCGCGACATCGTGGGTCATCGTCTACTACGTCCTCTACGTCACGAAGTAGGAGCAGCTGTGTTCAGCGCCGCCAGCAAGCTCGGTTTCATTGCCACCGCCGGAGCCCTCGTCGCGGGCATCGTCTATGCCGTCGGCATCGGCGATCGCGACGGGTTTGCTCTCCTGATGTTCTCCGCGGCCGTCTTCTTCGTGTTGGCCGTTGGCATTTTCTACTTCGCCGGCCCCAGCGAGGTCGGCGTCGAAGCGGCTGAAGCCGTCGCCACCCCCACCCGGGGCAGTGTTCCCGACCCCAGCCCATGGCCCATGGGTATCGCCGCGTCGCTGGCCCTCGTGATCGTGGCGCTGGCTGCGGGCGCGTGGTTCCTCGCCGCCGGTGTCGTCGGTATGGCCGCAATGGGCTTCTTGTGGTTCGCACAGTCGTGGCGGGAGCACCCGTCCTGGACACCGGCCATGACCGATCGGCTGAACGAGCGCTTCGTCGTGCCGTTCGGATTGCCTGGGCTGGCCATCGCCCTGGTCGGCCTCGGTGCTATCAGTCTGTCGCGGCTGTTCCTCGCCGTGTCTGTCGAAGCCGCCCCGATCGTGGCCACCGCCGTGGCCGTCGTCATCCTGGCCGCGTGCTTCTACATCGCCTCAAGCGAGCAGATGGGCCGTACCGCGCTCAGCGTCGTCGCCGGTCTGGCCACCCTGCTTCTGCTCGCCTCCGGCGTGGTCGGTGTCGTGGTCGGCGAGCGCGAGTTTCACCAACCCGCGGAGGCTGAGGTCCTGGAGCTGCACGCCGAGTCGACTGCCTTTGACACCGACGCCATCGAACTCGTGGCGCACAGCAAAGTCGCGGTGGCCCTCACCAACAACGACGCCGGTCTGACCCACAACTTCTCGATCTACGACGACACGACTGACCCGCTGTTCCGCGGCGAGTTGATTACCGGTCCAGGATCAGCGACCTACGACTTCGAGGCGCCTGACGCCGGCACGTATCGGTTCCAGTGCGACGTGCACCCCGCCGAGATGAACGGCTCGGTCACCGTTGTTGGGGCTGATCAGGGCGGCGCGACCGAAGCCGACGACGGGCACTCGTGATCGCGACGGCTATCGACCCCGGCGTGCCTGCCGACCTCCCCGCGATGGGACACCGTCGCTGGTTAGTCGCGTTCGGTCTCGTCCTGGCTGTCGGCGCGCTGCTGTTCGTGGTGTCCCGGCCCGGGCAGTCTCCCCAGGGCGCCCTGCCGGCCGCGGCGCCGTTCTCGCTTCCGTCGCTGGCCGATGATGGCAGCGTCGTATCGCTCGATGCCCTGGCTGGCAAGCCGGCGGTCATCAACTTCTTCGCCTCGTGGTGTGCTCCGTGTCGCCGTGAGCTCCCTGCCCTGCGGGAGAGCGCCGAGCAGTTTGGCAACCGGGTCCACTTCATCGGCATCAACCACCAGGACACCGGTCCCGATGCCAGAGCGCTCCTTGATGAGTTCTCCATCACCTATCCCGCCGGCTTTGACCCGAAGGGTGAGACCGCGTTCGCATACGGTCTCCGCGGCCTGCCGGCCACCGTGTTCATCACCGCTGACGGCCGGATCAAGACGATCCGTCACGGTGAGTTGACCGCTGCCACCCTTGAGCAGGAGATCACCGGCCTGCTCGGAGCATCCCCGACTTTGCAGAGGACCCCTTGATGCGACAGGCTGACCCCCGGATGCCCGGATCCCCCCGCACCCGCTGGAGTAAGCGGCTGCTCTATTCGATGCTGCCGTTTGCCGCATTCCTGCTGGCCGCCTGCGGGGGCGACAAGCCGCAGAGCGCGCTCGACCCACAAGGGCCGATCGCCCGCCAACTCGACAATCTGTTCACGCCGGTATTCCTCATCGCCACCGTCGTGTTCGTGTTCGTCGAGGGCCTGATCATCTACGTGATCGTGAAGTTCAGGGCCAAAGGCGACGACGACTCCCCGAAGCAGATCCACGGCAATACCCGGCTCGAGCTGACCTGGACGGTCATCCCTGCCCTCATCCTCGCGGTGATTGGAGTGTTCACCGTCGGCAGCATCTTCGACCTCAGCCGTCGCGCTGAGGGCGCCGAAGTCGTGCAGGTCGAAGTCATCGGCCACCAGTGGTGGTGGGAGTTCAACTACCCCGACC
>JBPCMH010000076.1:0-3089 GCA_051002495.1 Acidimicrobiales bacterium | reverse complement strand
CGCACGAGGTCGTCGTAGTCGGCGTCGCTGATCTCGGGGTCGTCGAGGCCGAAGTAGCGCTCGTTGTGGTGGTCGATGACCGAGCGGAGTTCCTTGGCGCGCTCGATCGGGTCGGGCGTGGTCACGTTGCGAGGCTACCGGTGAGGTGTGACGGTCGAAGCGGTCAGGCGCCGGCGCTCAAGCGCACCGCGATGGCTTGGTCTTGCACCCGTTCGGAGATACCGCGCACGAGCGCGAAGACATGCGCGACCTGCTCCAAGCCGTGCATGCCGAGCCCGCAGGCTGGGGTGATCAGTGCTTGGGACCGGAGCAACGCCGGGTCACAACCGCCCCTGGCGGCGTCGCACCAGGCTTCGCTCAGGCGCCGCCAGTGCGGCTCGGGATCGCTCCCGATGGGCCGGTCCGTCGGGACCGCACCCCAGGCGGCAAGCCCGCCTCGCTCGAGGAACCCGGCCAAGACGCCAGCCTCGGGGGCGTACTCGACCGGGAACGAGGCCAGATCGGGCCCTGCCTGCAGCACCAACTGCCAATCAGTCGGGCCGCAGCAATGGACGCCGGCGAGGCACGCATGACCAAGGACGGCGAGCACCCCTGACAAGAGGTCGATGGTCGCGTCGAGCGGCAGCGGGTAACTGGACGAAGTGAGCGCGCTGAGTCCGGGCTCATCCAGCACCACCAACGCGCCGGCCGGCAGCCGCTTGTCGACCATTGCGGAGAGCGCCTCGGCTTGAGCCCTAACTTGTGCGCCGGCCACGGTAAAGGCCAGTGGACTCGGCACGCCGGCGGCGGCGAGGGCGAGGCCCAAGGTGATCGGCCCGGTCAGCTGCAGCTTGACCGGCTGCGCCCGGCCGGCGACGGCTTGGACGAAAGCCCGCAAGCTCACCCACGCTTCACCCTGGAGCGCGGCGCTGACCGCGACCGGCCCGATAGCTCGGGTGTCGGTGTAGAGCGAACCATCAGCCGCGATGTGGACCCCCGACATGCCGGCCGCGCCTTGCGCGAGCATCAGTTCACGCGGTGATCGCCGAGGCAACTGCGGCGACGAGGGAAGCTCAGGGAGCAGTTCGAGCACTGCGGCGACGGCTCGGCCCGGCTCGCTGAAAGGGAGGCTGCCCATGCCCGTTGGGGTTCCCCCACCGAGGCGAACGGCGTTGGCTCCGGGTCGATTCTCGGCCTCTGCGAACGACACGCTCCACACCCCCCTTCTACTCCGGCATCACGCTACCGGTGCCCTCGCAGCGGAACGAAATTCGATTCTCTGATTATCGGGAGATTGGCCCAGCCGGTTGAGCGTCTGCGAGAGTGCTGCCGCCATGGCTCGCCTGTTCCCCTGGCTGGTTCGCGTTGCGTGGATCCTCCAGCCCTTCGTCGTCGGACCTGCCCTGGCGATCGCGCTCGATGATCGAAGCGACACGGTCCGGTCGACATCGTCGGTCGCGCTGTGGGCGTCGTGGGCAGCCGTGCTCGTCGCAGCCCTTGTCGCTCACCCGATCAGCCTTACCGTCATCCGGTTGGCCGCGCCCGCATCCGTGGCGTACGCCGTTGTCGCTGCCGCGGCCGCCGAAGCAACGACGGTGAGCAGTGCGATTGGCGTTGCCTGGGCCGCGCTCACCCTGCTCGTCATCTACTCCCCAGCCGTGGGCGAGGCCTTCGTCAACGGCTCGGCCTATCCGAACGAGCGCCGGCTTCCACTCCGGGCACCAGGTCCGCTGATGCTCGGCCCGCTGCAAGTCGCGGTCTTCGTCGTCGTGGGCGGACCGACCGCCGTTGTCTTGCTCGCCTCCGCTGGCCGGTGGTCGGCCGCTGTTGTCCTGGCGCTCCTCGCGCTTCCTGCAGCCGTGCTCCTAGCCCGGGCGCTGCACGGACTCTCGTGCCGATGGCTGGTCTTCCTGCCCGCGGGCGTCGTCGTGCATGACCCGATCGGGTTGGCCGACCCGATCCTGCTCCGCAAGGAGACGGTGGCCACCATCGCGCCGGCTCCAGCTGGAACGGCAGCGGTCGATCTCACGCAACGAGCGTTCGGCTTGGCTATCGAGATCGCCCTGCGCGAACCGACACCGATTGTGCGTATGGTCCCCCGCCGAACCGCGCTCGATCAGGGGGCCGTCGACGCGCTGCTCGTCACGCCGACCCGCCCAGGCGAGGTGCTGGCGGAGGCGGCCGAGCGCCGGCTCCCCATCGCCTAAATCGAAGCCAACCCCGGCTGCTTTGACGAGCACGCAATGCCAGAGCCGACCACTTCGTCATCGACATAGAGAGCGACGGTCTGGCCCTCGGCCACTCGTCGGCGTGGGCTCAGAAACTGCACGCCAGAGCAATCGATGACCGCGGGGGTCGGCGCTCCGTGGGCACTCGTTTGGACCAGCACCTGAGCCCCATCGGCCAAGGGCTCACCGGTCCAGGTTCGCGTATGCAGGTTGACCCGAGTCGCATCCAACTCAGATTCTGGTCCGACCCGAACAGTGCGCTCCGCGACGTCGACGTCGATGGCGTACCGCGGCTCCGACGCTCCCCCGCCAAGTCCGCGACGTTGGCCGGGTGTGACTAACTCGATGGCGGGAACGGTGCCAACCAACTCTCCGGTGCGGCTGTCGAGCACCCGCCCGGGATGCAGCGCGATGCGAGACCCGAGGAAAGCCGTCCGCCCACCCGTCCGAGAGATGAAGCAAACATCCTGACTGTCGGGCTTGGCCGCGGTCCGCAGCCCGGCCTGGCCCGCCAAGGCGCGTACTGCCTGCTTGGTCATCGCCCCGATCGGCAAGAGCGTTCTGGCCAACTCGGTTTGGGTGAGCATGGCCAACACATAGGACTGATCCTTGGACGGGTCAGCGCCGCGCCGCAGGACGAACCGATCGCCGGCGGGCTCAACCCTGGCGTGGTGCCCGGTCGCAATGGCGTCGAAGCCGAGCTGTTCCGCTCGCTGCAAGAAGCGATCGAACTTGAGATGGCGATTGCACTCGATGCAAGGGTTGGGCGTTCGACCACCGGCCCACGCCTCGACGTACGGTTCGACCACGTGACGGTCGAAGTCGTCGGTGAAGTTGAAGACGTGATGATCGATACCGAGTTGATGGGCGACCCGCCGGGCA
>JBPCMH010000075.1:0-9896 GCA_051002495.1 Acidimicrobiales bacterium | reverse complement strand
CATGTTGCTCGACGCCTTGGCACGGGTTGACACCGAGCGCGAGCCGCTGAGTCGGTCGATCATGCGTCTGCTGGCCACCGCGCAGCGCAACGCCCACAACATTCTCATCACGCCGTATCTGGGCACGTCAGAGGCCGCTCAACTGAAGTTGCTGCTCAACACTGGTGTCTCGGTGCTGGTCGTTGCCCTGCTCTGGGGCGACGGCGGGGAGCAGACGCTCGGCACCGCGGCCGGGCTTGGCTGCCAGGTCGTCGGCGTGCACCCAGGTCAGGATCTGTCCACCGCGCTTGCACAGGACATCGGAGCAGGGAACCGCATCTGATGGCGACCACTGAAGAAGACCTCACCGCTGCGCCGACCGAGACCCGTCCGGCCGCCGAGACCCCGGCCACGACCAACGCGCCGGCTCCTCATCCCGACGCGGCCGTAGGCGAGGAGACCAAAAAGGTCGAGCCGCCGCCCTCGCCTCGGATTGCGGTGGCGGTGGCATTCCCGACGATCGCGGCCGGCATCCTCGTCGGTGGGATCTTCCTCGGCTTCGGAGCACGCCTGATCGGACCGATCGCCGGTTTGCTCGGCATCGGTTTGGCCTACTTCGCCGCCCGTCTGCGCGGCAGGCCCATCCTTACCAACGTCGTCATCATCGTGGGGCTGTTCGCCATCGGCCTGCTCTTGATTGGCCCCGGCAACATCCTTGATGCCCAACGTCTCGCCAGCGGCGCGGCCAAGGAGAACAGCCTCCTCCGCCCGCCGGTGCCGTTCAGTGCCGGTTGGCGGGTCATCACCGCCTGGCTGATGGGTACCGTCGGCTTCTCCGCGGGCTGGGTGGCCATGGCGCTGCGGAAGCCGGCCGCCGGCCTGTTACTACCGCTCCCGGTGGCGGCCTTTGCCTGCATCTCGATCCCCGATAGCCAGCAGGTCGCATCCGGCATCGCCTTGCTGGTGCTGTTCGGCATTGCGCTCGGCATCTTGTCGTCGGAGCAGTCGGTCGGCGAAGACGGCGAGGCACCGTCGGTGGCCTATGAGCTGCGCAAGGCGGCCAAGTCAGTGCCCTTGCTGGCCGTCGCTGTCGCCGTTCTCTACGGCATGGCCCAGGCGGGCTTCCTCTTCCCCGATCAGTTGATCGACCCGGCCCAGGAGCCGCAGAAGCCGAAAACCCAGCCGCTGTCCGAGGTTGAAGACCGTGTGCTCTTCGAGGTCGAGTCCGAGCTTTCGGGCCCATGGCGGATCGGCTCGCTCGACGTATACGACGGCAAGGATTGGCGCCTGCCGCCGTTCGCGGCCAGCCAGTTCGACCCGGTGCCAAAATCAGGCGTGGTCGACCCCGACATCGCGGCCGGTGTGAAGGCCACGTTCATCGTCCGCGGTCTCGGTGGCGCCGTGCTGCCCACCCTCCCGAACACCGTCGGCATCATCGCCGAGGGCCCGCAACTCTCCTACGACACCCGCAACGCCAACATCCGGTTGGTCAACGGCGTGGTGCAGGTCGGCCAGCGCTACACCGTGGCCGCGGCCGGCTTGCCTTCGGTTGACGACCTGAACGCCATCGCCTCGTTCGACGCCGACCTGCCAGACGAGGTGCAGGAGTTCACCTTGATTGCTGACGACCCCGGCAGCACGGCCGACCGCCCCCCGGCAGTTGCCGACCTTTTGGAGCGGGCCGCGCAGGCCGCGCCCTCGAAGTGGGGCCAGTTCGACTTCGCTCGAACCTTCGTGCTCGAGAACGTCGTGGCCAGCGGAACAGGCTCCCCGGTCAGCATCACCCCGGAGCGAGTGCAGGACATCCTGGCCGGGACCCAGAACGCCAGCCCGTTCGAGATCGTCGCTACGCAGGCCTTGCTCGCCCGCTGGATGGGCGTCCCGTCCCGGATCGGCTACGGCTTTGACGGCGGCGACGAGGTCAACAACCGCCTCGAGGTCCGCCCCAAGCACGGTGCGGCCTTCGTCGAGGTCTACTTCCCCGGGTTCAAGTGGCTGCCGGTCATCGGTACCCCAAGGCAGGCCGAGCCGACCGTGGGGAGCGATCCCAGCGAACAACGGACCGACCCCAACATCCTGCCCAGCGACGCAGTCGCGGTGCAGATCTTCCTGCCAACCGTCGTGCCGCCGGACAGTGTTGCGGCCAAGCAGATCGCCGTCATCGTCCTGGTCACGGTGATCGTGCTCCTGATACTGCTGCTGCTCTACATCCTGTACCCGGCCGTGGTGAAGATCAGGCGCCGGTCACACGCCAGGGCGGCCGCGCTCGAGAACGGCACCGTCCGCGGGCGAGTGGCCTTGGCCTACACCGATTGGCGCGATTACGCGACCGACTTCGGCTTCCTCTACACGACCGACACGCCGTTGATGTTCCTCGACCGGTTCCAGGAGGACGAAGAACACACCGAGTTGGCCTGGTTGACGACCCGTGTGCTCTGGGGTGATCTCCAGGGTGCCGAAGACCCCATGCTGGCCTCGGTGGCCGAGGAACTTTCCCGTTCCCTTCGCCGTAGGCTGGCCTCCGCGCAGCCGGCAACCGGCCGCGTGGTGGCGATCGTCTCTCGTTTGTCGCTCCGCCATCAGTACGCGCCGGAGACCGACCTGTCGGCTCGCGGCGTGGCTCGCCAAACTCGAAAGGAGAGCGCTGATGCTTCGATCAATGCGTAGCCGTCCGACCCTGCTCGTTCTGCTCCTGGGGGTGGCCCTGGTGAGCGCGGCATGCGTCTCTCCGGACGCGCCCGACGTTGGGGTGAACAAGGTCGAGGCCAAGTTGGTCTTCGGCGTGAAGCCGCCGGACGAGCCCACGAAGTCCCCAGGCGAGGAAGTAAACCGGCTGGTGGCGGCTCCCCCCGACCTCACGAAGTCGATCGACCTGTCTGGGATCAAGCCTCCGCCGCCGTTCCTGCCGCCCGACCTCACGCCTTCGAAGCCCGAATCCGACTGCCCGACTGCCCCGTCAGGCGCCGCGGCACGCGATGCGGCGCCGGTCAACGTGTCATCGAAAGCCCGCAACGGGGTGGCCCGCTGGAAGCGAGGTGGCTCCGTCACCATCAATTCTGATGGGCAGAAGGCTCCGCTGGCCGGCTTCGAGAGCCGGATTGTGCGCAACGCCAAGAAGGTCAACGACTCCACCTACACCTTCGAGACGGTCCAGCCCTCGCTGGGGAACCCGAACCAATTCTTCGTGCAGTACTTCCAAGCCAATACCGACAAGGTCAACCGCGATCCAACAAGCGGCGTCGGCACGGTGAACTCGCCGGCGAAGGTGGGTGAGGCCGATCGTGGCCTGCTGCTGGTCAAGTCAGAGGTGCGCGACCGCACCGACACGATCGTGCCCGGCTCGGTGTTCCAGCCCACGACGGCGCTCCTCATGCTGCCGCTGCCGATCACGTCCCAGGAACAGTGGGAGTCAGCCGCCGTCGACCCCAAGACCGGCTACAGCATCGTCATGAACGCCACCGTCCGCACCGTGCGCACCATCGACGCCTGCGGTGAGCTGATGATCGGCTGGTTCGTAGAGTCGACGCAACGGTTCAGTGCGGCCAGTTCGCAGAACCCTGGCTCGGGGGAGATTCGCTACGACTTCATGGTTGCCACCCAGTACGGCGGCCAGATCATCCAGGAGCGGTTCGCGCCGGTCGAGGGTGACGCGTTCGACCTGTCGTTCACGCAAGGCCAAGTTGATCCCGACCCGCTCCCCAAGGGATAGGCATGCTTTCCTTTCTTCCTGAAAACCCGCGTCTGCGCGGGGCGATCGGCCTCGTCGCCGGTGTGCTCGGCACGCTGCTCCTCACCCAGTTGATCTTCCCGGCCATGTCTGGGTCGAGCAACGGCACGCCGATGGCCATTGTGTTCAGCGGCCTTTTGCGGGGCATCCTGCTGGCCGTCTCGGCGGCGGGCATCGTGATGCTCTACCGGTCGCTGCGCATCATCAACTTCGCACAGGGCGCCATGGGAGCGCTCGGCGGGTTCTTCGCGCTGATGCTCATCCAGTTTACCCAGGTGCCCTTCTTGTTGGCGATCCTGCTGGGGCTGGCACTCGGGGCGCTGCTCGGAGCGGTCATCGGCGTTTTCACCCTGCGCTTCCAAAACTCGTCCCGGCTGTTCCTGACCATCGTGACCCTGGTGGCGAGCACCCTCTTCTTCCGCGGATTCGGCTGGATTGCCGGTCTGCCGATCTTCCCCTCGCAGAACGAGATCAGTCAGTCGGAGCGGGTCCTTACCGTCGAGGAGTTCCGCCGGATTCTTCCGTTCCCCGGGATCGACTTCCAGGTCGGCAGCTTCGAGTTGAGGTTTGGCTTCGCCGACTTGTTCGCGCTCGAACTTGGGATCATCGCGCTGCTCGCCATCTACGCCTTCTTCCGATACACCAAGACCGGCGTGGCCGTTCGAGCCATGGCGGAGAACTCGGAGCGCTCCTCTCTCCTCGGCATCGGCACCGGCAGGCTCACCATCATCATCTGGGCCATCGCCGGCGCCTTGGGCGCGGTCGGCGCCACTGCCGGCACCTTCACTGCCGGTAGTGCCGGCGGCGCCCCCGGACCGGAACTGCTGTTGCTGATCTTGGCCCCCGCCGTCCTCGCTCGCATGACCAACTTCGGCATCGCCACCGCCGGTGCCCTGGCGCTCGGCGTCCTCAACGCGGCATGGGACTTCAACTTCAACAGCGACCAGGCCGGCTTCGAGGGCGTCTTGTTCCTCGTCATCGTCGTTGGGCTGCTGTTTCAGCGTGGTCGCGCCGGCCGAAGCGACGAACTCGAGACCTCGTGGTCGGCCACCGATGAGCCGCGCCCGGTTCCGACCGAGCTTCGCGGGTTGGCGCCCGTCCGGGCCGCCCGCATCGGCATCGCCGCCACGCTGATCCTCGCCGCCCTGATCGTGCCGTGGGTTGTCAGCACCCAGCAGAAGTTCCTGCTCGGCTTCGCGTTACTTTCTGCCATCGCTGTGCTATCGCTCGTGGTGCTCACGGGCTGGGCCGGCCAGGTCTCGCTTGGCCAGTTCGCCCTGGTCGGGGTGGGAGCGGTCATCGGCGGCTCCCTTAGCGGTCGGGTCGGGATCACCTTCTGGCTGGCCGTCCCGCTGGCTGCGGCGATCACCGGGGGCGTCGCCGTCCTGACGGGTCTTCCCGCGCTGCGAATCAAGGGCCTGTTCTTGATGGTTTCCACGTACGGTCTGGCCGTCGCCACCCAGGCAGTGCTCTTCGACGATCGGTACTTCGGCTGGTTGCTTCCCGACCTTGTTGAGCGACCGACGCTGTTCTTCTTGGACTTCCAGAACGAGACATCGATGTATTACCTGTCGTTGTCGTGTCTGGTGCTCTGCATCGTGTTGGTACAGAACCTCAGAAAGAGCCGCATCGGTCGGCTACTGATCGCCATGCGCGAGAACGAGGCCAACCTGCAGGGCTTCGGGGTGTCACCGGTGCGCCTCAAGTTGACCGCCTTCGCCATCGCCGGCGTGCTGTGCGGTTTCGCCGGGGCGGTCATGGCTCACCTGCTCCAGGGTGTGAACGGAGCGGCCTTCAACGCGCAGCTCAGCATCAACACATTCATCAACGCCATCGTCGGTGGCGTGTCGTCGCCGGGCGGAGCGGTGCTGGGTGCGGCGTACGCCGAGTTGCAGACGCGATTCTTCACCGGCAACGCGGTCGTCCAGACCTTCTTCGCCTCCGGCGGCCCGTTGCTCATTCTGTTCCTCGCCCCCGGCGGTCTGATCTCGCTGGTCAACGCGGGCCGCGACTCCGTGCTGCGCATCATCGCCCAGCGCCGTCAGCTCGTGGTTCCGAGCCTGTTCAGCGACTACGACCCCGATGTGCTCGACCGTCGCCTCATCCCGCTGGCCGAGGCCGATGCCGCCAGCGGGCTGGCTGCGCTCCCGCACGAACGTCGGTTCGCCCTCAACTCCGAGCTCTATCAGGGCACCGGCGAGCGCATCATCGACAAGCTTGGCCCGGCCAGGGAGGCCGCGGACAAGGTGGCGATCGGGGCGGCAGCCCGGGCGGCCGAAGACTTCGAATCCATCACCGGCGTCCCGGAGGGCGCAGACTCGTGACCGATACCAGGAACGGCAAGCCGTCGCTGAAGACAAGCGAAGAGCGCAGTCGCCAACGGCGTCGCGGTGCGGCCGTCGCCACCGAAACTGATCCGGACGAGCAGCGGGCGCTGCTGGCGGGCAAGCAGCCCGATCGGGTCGAACTGGGTTCGATCAGCGATGTCGACGACGGCGAGAACCTGGCCCTGCGCCACTTTGCTGAGCGCGGCACCCACGGCGGTCTGCCGACCATGGACGACGCGGGGAGCGAGGCCGCCAGCGGTCCGGTCACCGATCAGCAAACGCGCGTGCAGCGGGTCATCGCCGAGTTCAAGAGCTACGGCGAGATCCGGCGCACGCCCTATGGCATGGGGCCAGCCCTCATCTTGGGCTTCATCACGTTCTTCCAGATCATCGACACCGCGGTGTTCCGGTTCGCCGGGCCCGACATCGTCCGCGATCTGGGCATCCCGATCAACGACCTGATCGACATCAGTCGGCTGATCGGCACCATCGGCATCTTCGCCAGCATCTACATGGGGTGGTTCGCGGATCGCCACAAGCGGACGCCGTTCATCTGGATCGGCACGCTCGGCTCCGCCATCGGGGCGGCCCTCACTACCAGAGCCAACAGCTTTGCCGGGCTGGGTTGGGGCCGGGTCACCGACGATGTCTCGAACCTGGGCGCCGATGTCGTCAGCTTCTCGTTGCTGGCCGACTACTACCCGCCCGAGGCCCGCGGCCGGGTGTTCGCCTTCCTCGGCAACCTCAACCGGGCCGGGTCACTCATGGCGATCATCCTCTCCGGCGTCCTCATCGACCGGGTTGGTTGGCGCACCACGGGGTTCATTTTCGCTATCCCGATTGCCGTGATGGCTCTGATCGCTGCGCTCCGCCTGCGGGAACCGGTGCGGGGCTACATGGAGCGCCGCGCCCTTGGTGCTGACGACGACGACGCCCGTGTCGAGGACGAGCCCAAGTCGTTCGCCGAGGGTTGGCGCATCGTCTGGGGCGTGCGCACCCTCCGTCGAATTTTTGTGGCCCAGGCCATCGGCAGCGGTGCGGTGGGATTTGCCTTTTATTACACGTTCTTCCTGGCCGAGAAGTACGGCCTCAGCGCCAGCGGACGGGCCTTCGTCACCCTACCGTCGCTCTTCACCGGCCTGGCCGGTGGTTTCTACGGCGGGGCCATCATCGATCGTTTCACCCGGAGCAATCCTGGTCGGGTCCTGACCGTCTACGGCATGTTCAGCGCCATCGCCGCGCTCGGCGCAATGGGCTACGCCTTTGGGCCGCCGCTCTTCTTCGTGATCCTGGCCCAGATGATTTTCGCCTTCGGCTTCGCCATGACTGGGCCTGCGCTCAGCGTTGTCTACGCCCAGGTGGTGCCGTCCAGCGTGCGCACCCAGGGCTTGCAGATGACCGGCCTCGCTGCTCTCCCCGGCCTCGTGGTGTTCGCCCCCATCGCCCAGGTGGTGTTCGGCAACGGCCGCTACACCCAGGTGTTCCTGCTCGACATCCCTTGGTTGCTCGTGTCTGCCCTATTGGTGGCCAGCGCCGGCTCGTTCTTCGACCTTGACGCCCGCAGCGCCTTCGCCGCCACGCTGGCCGACCAGGAGTGGCGCCGCGCCAAGGCTTCGGGCAAGGGCAAGCTCCTGGTGTGCCGCGATATCGACGTTGAGTACAGCGGTGTGCAGGTGCTGTTTGGCGTCGACTTCGACGTGGAGGAAGGCGAGATCGTCGCGCTGCTCGGCACTAACGGGGCGGGCAAGTCGACCCTGCTTCGCGCCATCTCCGGCATGACCCAGGCCGCGGGCGGCGCGGTCATCTTCGACGGTCGCGACATCACCCGCATGCCACCCAACGAAACGGCTGAGCGCGGCGTCATCTTTATGCCAGGCGGTCGAGGCGTGTTCCCTGGCCTGACGGTGCGCGAGAACCTGATCATGGCCAACTGGATGGCCGACGACCCTGACGGCATCAGGGAGCGCCTGACCGAGACTCTCGCCATCTTCCCGTCCCTGAACGAGCGGTTGGATGCCAATGCCGGCGATCTGTCCGGAGGCGAGCAGCAGCAGTTGTCGCTGGCCCAGGCCTTCCTGACCAAGCCGCGCCTGCTCATGATCGACGAGCTCTCGCTGGGGCTGTCCCCGGCCGTCGTTGGTCAACTCCTCGAAATCGTCCGCGAGATCCACGCCAGGGGCGTGACCATCATCGTGGTCGAGCAGTCGGTCAACGTGGCGTTGACACTGGCCGAGCGGGCCATCTTCATGGAGAAGGGCGAGGTCAAGTTCAACGGCAAGACCTCCGATCTGCTGGCCAGGCCAGACATCCTCCGCGCCGTCTACGTGAAGGGAACGGGCGCGCTGACCTCTGGAGCACCGGCGGGCGCTCGGCGTAGCGAACGGCGCCAGCGCGAGCTCGAGCTGGCCGAAGCCCAGCCCATCCTGCAGGTGCGCGAGGTCGTCAAGCACTACGGCGGGGTCACCGCAGTCAACGGCGTGACCTTCGATCTCCGCGACGGCGAGGTGCTCGGCCTCATCGGGCCCAACGGCGCGGGCAAGACCACGGTGCTCGAGTTGATCTCCGGCTTCCAGGAGCCTGACGAGGGACGTATCGGATACCAGGGCGTCGACATCACGTCGCTCAAGCCGGAGGAAAGGGCCCAACAAGGGCTCATTCGCCGGTTCCAGAACGCTCGCATGTTCCCCGCTCTCACCGTGTATGAGACCCTGCTGGTCGCGCTGGAGCTGCAGTTGGAGGTGCGCAGCACGTTCCTCCACGCGGCCGGGATGCCCCAGGCCCGTCGAGCCGAAAAGCGCCTGCGGGTTCGGGCCGACCGCCTCATCGAGTTGCTCGACCTGTCGCGCTACCAGGACAAGTTCGTCCGCGAGCTCTCCACCGGTCTGCGCCGGATCGTCGACCTCGCGTGCGTGTTGGCCACCGAGCCAAAGGTGCTGCTGCTCGACGAGCCCTCGGCTGGCATCGCCCAGGCCGAGGCCGAGGGCTTGGCGCCGATGCTGCGACGGGTGCGATTCGAAACCGGCTGCAGCATTCTCATGATCGAACACGACATGCCGTTGATCTCCGCGGTGTCCGACGAGCTGATCGCTTTTGATCGTGGTGAGCTCGTCCTCCGTGGGCGGCCCGAAGCCGTCTTGAACGACGAACGGGTGATCGAGGCCTACCTCGGCACCTCCGAAGCAGCCATCAACCGGTCCGGGAGAAACTCATGACAAGACTGCGCTTGCCGCTGGCTGGCCTACTTGCCCTGCTGATGCTGACTGGCGTCGCCTGCGGCGAGAAGAACGAGATCGGTTCAGGGGTTGTCGTCGACGGGGACGGCGGCAGCGGCGACGGTGCCATCCGAGACTCCACCACCACGACGCCGACGACAGCGGCGCCGCAGGAGACGACGGTGACGACGGCGTCGAAGCCGCCGCCGACGACCAAACAGACCGCGCCGCCGACCACCCAGCAGTCGGTCGCGCTTACCATCAAGATCGCCAACCGCAGCCAGTACGACCCCAGCGTCGGTGGCATCCGGGTTGGCCAGCTCGTTGAGTGGGTCAACAACGACTCGATCGCCCGCCGCATCGTTGCCTCGGACGGGGCGTTCTCGTCGCCGCCCATCGCCCCCGGCGCGACCTTCCAGTGGAAGGCCAACGTTGCCGGCGAGCATAACTACTCCGATCCTGATGTTCCGTTCGGCGTCGGCAAGCTCGTCGTCCAGTGATGTCGCACCTGCCGTCGCCCTGGCGCGCTGTCGCATCGATCCTGGTGGTGGTGGCCATGGCCACCTCCCTTGCCGATTGCGGGCGGGACAACCGAGGTGTTGGGGCCGAGGACGAAAACATCGCCGCGCGTGGGGGCCAAAGAGATGGCCT
>JBPCMH010000074.1:0-7767 GCA_051002495.1 Acidimicrobiales bacterium | reverse complement strand
CCGTCACTACCTCCGCCAGCTCCACCACCGAGGGCTGGGAAACAACACACATCATTTGATGTGCCGCCGGTGGGGGCCTTCGGCCCCCCACCGTCGCGTCTTGACCGAAGGCTCATGGTGGGCCCCGCCACGGACGTATCTCAGCTTGCTGTTTCGGCGAGGGCCCGGGCGTAGGCGTCGAGCGTCTCGACTTGCTCCGGGTTGGGGGCAAGCGCTTGGGCCTCCAGCACCACCGCCGCGGCCTCAGCGTTGCGCCCAAGTGCAGTCAAGGCCTCGATCAGGCCGAGTCGAATGGACACCGACACCGGGTTTGCCCGCAGGCCGCGTTCGAAGTTAGTCACGGCCGCTTCCGGGTCGCCCATACGCATGTCCATGTCGGCCAGCTTGCCCCACACGCTCGGATCGGTGGGCTCGCGCCGCGCCGCCTCGGCCCGCCATTCCCTGGACTCCTCAAATTTGGCTCCGCTGCGGGTCACGATCGCCTCGTAGAGGACATTGCGGGCTTGCAGCGACGCTGGCTCCTTCCACCGAGGGAGGATGCGCAATGCCGTCGCGGCTTGGTCTTGGGTGAAGTCGAGGTCGGACTGGTGCAACTGGTAGTCGCCGACCAACAACAGCACGCCGAGAACGAGGGCAGGAATGACCGCGACAGCGCGGGCCCACCAGGGCGGGGACGGAGATCTCTGCCGGCGCGAGGCGGCGCCGATGGCGAGGAAGGCAAAGGGCGTGAGCGTGACGTGCTGTGGTTCAACGGCGTGTACCGCCAACAGTCCGATTCCGAACCACAGGAGCGGTCGGTCTCGAGCGTCCTTCAGAAGCAACACCCCAAAGGCCGCGAGCGCGAGCAGGCCAAGCGCCCCCGTGGTCACCGCGTACTCGACGACGAGGTTGTGGGCGTCCGCGAAAATCCGATCCGGGCCTTCAGCCTTGGCCAGTTCGGGTGTCCGGAGCGCGGAGGTGGCGAGGGCGTAGGTGCCGGGGCCAGAGCCAAGCACTGGTCTGTCGCCAAAGGCGTCAACACCTATTTCCCAGTTGCGCAGGCGGGCCGCCGCGCCCGCCGTCGACTCGCCCTGGATCCGGTCCGTGCCGGTGGAGACGTCTTGAATCCGGCTCAAGGGGACCGAGAGCAGCAGCCCGATTCCGGCAAGAGCGAAGAATGCGCCAGCCAGCCTCGGTCGCTTCCGGAGCGCAACAACACTGACGACCACCCCGGCGGCGAGGGCTGCTCGTGAGCCACAGAGCTGGAGCGCGGCTCCCAGGGTGATTGGCCAGAGGAGGTCGATGGGTCGGCCCCGGAACCTGGCTGCAACCAACCCGGCCCCGCCCGCGAGGAGCGCCGACAGGCTGACTGGGCTACCCATGAGCCCAGTGGGACGGCCGTCGATCAGTCCGAGCCTGGCCCACTCGAGATCGAAGCTCGCCTGAAGCAAGACAACCGCGGCGTTGACCGCGACCCCCATGAGAGCCGCGATCTCGATCCGAGGTCGAAGCTGACTCGATGTCGCCGACCGGCCCAAGGCCCATGCGGCCGGGATGGCCAGGACAAACAGCGCGCCGGTGCCCCATCCGTACAAGCCGAAGAAGGCAACGGTCCTGTTCGATGACAACGCGGCGGAGAGCAGGCCGATGACGCCGAAGCTCAGGCCCATTCGAGCGGTAATGTCGCCGGCCACGGCGTCGCGGACAACCAGGGGCAGGCCGAGTGCGACCACAAGCGGCACCAACGCTGCTTTCGGGCTCCAGAAGACGTAGTTGACCAAGGGGCTATAGGCCACCAGGCCGACAAAGACCAGTGACGGCACGACAACGCCCTCAATGGGCGGTAGTGAGTGCCTTTCGGCATTTCCGGTCTCGGGGGGACTCGGCGGAGCTTCCGCGACGGCAACCACAGCGGCACCGTATCGCCGGGCTGCGGCTGGGCCGGGGATCCCACGGGGCGACCGGCCGGATCGCACTATCGACGGATCATCCCCCAGCTCCATGGGTGGAGGCATGACGATCTTTGATCAGACGTCGCTCGGCACACCGGTCTTAAGCAAAACCGCATTCGGGCCGATGTAGTCCTCAGCATGTTCAGGTCTCGCGCCCGCACCAGGTCCCATTCGACGGACGAACGCGGCTTCACCATGGTCGAGATGGTTGTCGCACTGACGATCATCGGCGGCGTTTTGGTGGGCCTCGCGCTCATGTTGACGGGCGCGCTCTCGGCGCTGGGCGCGGCCAAGCAACGCTCAGCAGTAACTGAGGCGATCAACGGCGAAATCGAAACAATGCGCTCGACCAGGTACGGCTTGGTCGGCGTGCAAACCTCTGACCCGGACTATGGCGCTCAGTATCCCGGGGCCAAGTTTGAGGGATTCGACGCGGTTGTGGTGAGCGGCGCGGGAGTCCCCCCGGCCAAGACCGTGGTGACCACCTCGGCGGTCAAGGGAGTGCCGGTTCCGTACACGATCGAGCGTTGGGTCACCTGGACTGATGAGAGCGGCAGCACCGCGCACAAGTTCAAGCGCCTGGCGGTCCGAATGACCTGGACCGAGAATGGCAGGGTCAGCCGCAACCTGACCGTGCGGTCGGTGCTGTATCCCGGCGGCCTTGGGCCAAACCCAGGCAACCAGGCTCCCGACGTCTCCTTCACGGCCAGCCCCATGTCGCCCCCGATCAACACCGCGGTTGCCTTCGCGCCGACGGTAAGCGATCCGAACGGCGACAGCCCGCTCACCTGGAGCTGGGACTTCGGCGACGCAAGCCCCGCGAACACCACACCGGGCCCAGTGAGCCACGTGTACACGATGTCGGGGCCGAAGACGGTCAAGCTCACCGTCAGCGACCCGATCGGTGCGGTTGGCACCTACCAACTGACCATCAACGTGGTTGCAGTGAACAACCCGCCGACGGCCAGCTTCACCCTGACGACGCGCTCGGGCCGGGACGACATCATCAACGTCGACGCCAGCGCGTCGAGCGACCCCGATGGCGATCCCCTGACCTATACGTGGAACTGGGGTGACGGCACGCCAGACTCGACGGGTGTCAACTCCGGCCACCGCTACCTGACGACCGGGGCCAAGACCGTCACGCTGACCGTCCGCGACGCCGGCAACGAGGCTTCGACCTCGCAAACGATCAGCGTTGGCAGCATCGGCTGCACGGTGGTCTCGGCCCGGTTCGAGAACCCGGCGGGCTTCACCCCCAACGTGATCCGTCTGCAGAACAACAACAGGCCGCAGAACTCGAGCTTCTACTTCTATGCCAAGACCACCTCGGCTTGTACGAGCGTCGAGATGCGGCTCCCGCAGAACAACAACACCTGGGTCGTGAACCTGGGAACGTTCCAAGTCAACGACGGCACCTATAAGACCTGGACGATCGTGAGTTCCACGACCGACAAGTTCAACGCGGCCAACAACCAGACGGCCGAGCTTTGGACGCCGATCACTTCTGGATCCGCAGAGAAGTTCACCTGGAGCTTTGACGCCTCATGACCTGGCTCATTCGTAGGTACCGGGAGACCCAAGGGACCGACCAGGGATTCAGTCTTCCTGAGTTGCTCGTGGTGACCCTGATCATGGGCATCGTCTCGTTGACTTTGCTTACCACCCTGACCGCGCTGACCAACACCTCGGCTTCGACCAACTCGAAGGCTAATGCCTTGGCCGAGACCCGGCTGGCCATCGAGAACATCGCCCGCGATCTTCGTGCGGCTAACCCTGTCGACCCGATCGCCGGTGGGCTGCCCACCTCGGTGTATGACACCAAGGTCGCTTTCAAGGTCTTCTGCACGTCCGGACCCGCGTGCCTGAACGGCCTCCGGCAGGTGAGCTACGAGGTCGTGGCCAACCAGCTCAGCCAGACCCGTGGAAGCGCTGACCGTGAGCTCCTCGAGCCAACCGATACTCCGAGCCTGCCGGCGACGCTCCGCCGCGGGGCTGTGCTGAATTCCGCGAGTGAGCCGGTGTTCACCTACCTCGACCGCAACGGCGCACCCATCGCAACGTCGACCACCGTCGGCGCCGGGCGGCCATCGACCTACTTCCGAGACTGCACGAAACGTGTGCTCATCCACCTGAAGGTTCGATCAAAGGCCAACGACCCGTCGGCCATCGTCGAGCTCAAGACCGCAGTGCAACTGCGTAACTACAACGAGGTCAACCCATGTTGAGCAAGTTCCGCATCAGCCGCCTGCGCGGCGGCGATGAGGGTTCGGTCATTCTGGCCATGACCGTCGTCATGGTGGCAACGTTCGCCATCTTGGGCACGTTGGTGGCTGTGACCAACGGCCTTGAGCTGGCCCGTAACGACCAGAACCGCACGAACGCGTTCCAGCATGCCAATGCGGGCATCGACCAGGCCATGTTCCGGCTGGACACCAAGACCATGCCGACCGTCGCGACCGGCACCTACACGCCGACGGTGGTTGGTGGCGAGGTCGTGTCGTTCACCGAGACCGTCAGCACGGCCGGGTCATCCTTTGTCGTGAATGCCACACAGGACCCTCCGGGGCAACCTACGAAGTGGAAGGTCAGAGCGACCGGCAACGACCCATCTGGTCGTAGGCGTCAGGCCATCGCCACCATTACCGCTACGCCGATCTTCGCCAACGGGTTCTTCACGGATCGCACCTTCTACTTGACCGGCAACCAGGACGCACCGGTGGCCTATGACTCGACGACCTGCCCAACGGCTGCGGTCGCCTGTGAGCTGCCCAAGCCGATACCGGCTCGGTTGGGGACCAATGCGACCGTCGAAGGTTCGACAGCCACCACTGGTGCTTTCATCGGCAACTGGCAGGGTTTCAACATGTACGGGCGGGCCGACCAGGCCAGCGCCGACGCGGCCTGTGACTCGGGTCGTTGCGGCACTTCACCCAAGGTTGCGGCCATCCCGAACCGGCTCCCGATTCGGGTTCCGGCGGTGCCAGCTGGCGCGGTGTCTTGCCCGACCGGCGGCACGATCGGGGCGCCCGCGGTCACGACGCTCATCGAACCCGGTGACTACGCGTGTAACAACCTGAACCTGCAGGGCACCATCGTCGTCGGAACCGGCGGCAACGGCACCGGGATCGTGCGGTTCTGGGTGGACGGCACATTCAGCGCCGGGTCAACCGCCGTCATCAACCGGCAAAAGCAGACGAAGAAGTTCCAGGTGTACCAGCAGCAGTCACCGGGCGGTGGCTCGATCTGCTCCGCCGAGATCTGGGGGCTGCTGTACACGCCAGGCTTGGAGATCGATTGCACCGGTTCGGCCCAGCCGAAGATGTACGGCTCGGTGGTGGCCAACCTCCACGGGGGTACTGGTAACCACTTCGATTTCCATTGGGATGCGAGCTCGCAGTACTCGGTCAATGACGGGCTGTTCGTCATCAAGAACTGGCGTGAGTGCCCGCCGAGCGTGACCGACTGCTGATCTGATCTCACCGTCGCACCACTAGATTGGCGTGGTGCTCCGACTCCTGACCGCCGGTGAATCCCACGGGCCCGCGCTGGTCGCGGTGCTCGAGGGAGTGCCGGCGGGTTTGGAAATCACCGTCGACGACATCGCCGCCGAGCTCGCTCGACGACGTCTTGGGTACGGGCGCGGTCCGCGTATGCGCTTCGAGCAGGATGAGGTCGCCTTCGTTGGTGGCGTCCGCCATGGACGCACACTCGGCGGACCGGTGGCCATTCAGGTCGCCAACTCCGAGTGGAAGCGCTCCGACAAGTGGCACGAGGAGATGTCGGCCGGGCCGGGCCAGACCGCCGAACCGCTGACCCAGCCCCGACCCGGTCACGCCGACCTGGCCGGCATGCAGAAGTACGGCTTCACCGACGCCAGAGACGTGCTCGAGCGGGCCTCGGCTCGCGAGACAGCGGCCCGGGTCGCCGCGGGGGCAGTCGCCAAGTTGTTGCTTCGTTCGATCGACGTCGACGTGATCAGCCACACCATCCAGATGGGAGCGGCGCGGGTCAAAGAGGGCTCGGCCCGTCCAACGCCGGCCGACCTTGAGCGGGTCGACGCTTCCTCGGTGCGGTCTTTCGACGGTGAGGCCGAGGCCGCCATGGTCTCCGAGATCAAGGCCGCATCGAAAGACGGGGATTCACTGGGAGGCGCCACCGAGGTGCTTGCCTTTGGTGTTCCCGTGGGCCTTGGCAGCCACGTGCACTGGGACCGAAAGATCGATGCCTTGTTGGCCGAGGCCCTGATGAGCATCCAGGCGGTCAAGGCCGTCGAGATCGGCGACGGTTTCGAGGTGGCCTCACGTCGCGGGTCAGTGGGCCACGATGCCATCGTGTGGGATACCGCGGCCGGGGAGTACCGGCGCGAATCCGACCTTGCCGGTGGGGTCGAGGGCGGGATCACCACCGGGGCGCTACTCGTGGCCAGGGCCTACATGAAGCCGCTGGCCACCCTCAACCGTCCCGTGCTCAAAACCGTTGACGTGCAGACAAAGGAGGAGTCGGTGTCGTTCAAGGAGCGCACCGACGTCACCGCGGTCCCAGCGATGGGCGTCGTGGCCGAGACCATGGTGTCGCTGGTGCTGGCCGGTGAGGCGCTGCGGAAGTTCGGCGGCGACTCGGTCGGTGAGTTCACCCGCAACCATGCCGCGTTCATCAAGAGCCTTGCCTGAGCGTGTCCTGCTCATCGGGATGATGGGAGCCGGCAAGACCACCGTGGGCCGATTGCTGGCTGAACGGTTGGGCTGGGAGTTCTCCGACAGCGACGCCTACGTCGAAGCCGCGACGGGTCGCACGGTGAAGGAGATCTTCGCCGAGGAAGGGGAGGCTGCCTTCAGAAAGCAAGAGACTGCCGCGCTGGAGGTGGCGTTGTCTCACCCGAATGATCAGGTGGTGGCGGTCGCCGGCGGGGCGGTGCTCGCTCCGGCGAACAGACCGTTGTTGGCAGCCGCCGGCACGATCGTTTGGCTGCGCGCCCCGGTCTCCGTGCTGGCTGAGCGGGTGGCCGGGGGCGACCATCGGCCGTTGCTGGGCGACGACCCGTCGGTGGTGCTGGAGCGACTGATGGCCGAGCGGACCGCCGTCTATGCGGAGATTGCTGATGCCGTGCTCGACGTCGACGAGTTGACCCCAGCTCAGGCGGTCGAGCGCATCTTGGAGGTCGTGCGCGCATGATCCGAATCCCCGTTCCTCTTGGCGAGCGGTCCTACGACGTGCTGGTCGGCGGCGGTGCTCGGCATCGGCTGGGCGAGATCGTGCCGCTCGGCGCACGCCGGGCCGCAGTCGTCACCCAGGAGCGCATCGGGATCGAGGTTGACTCTGGTATCGATCAGAAGGTGTTCACGATCGATGACGGCGAGGACGCCAAGAACATCGACAGCGTTGAACAGCTGTGTCGCAGCTTCAGTCGGTGGGGCTTGACTCGCTCGGATGTAGTCGTGGCCGTTGGCGGAGGCGTCGTTACCGACGTGGCCGGGTTTGCCGCTGCCGTGTACCACCGGGGCGTTGCGGTGATCCACGTCCCGACCACGCTGCTCGGGCAAGTCGATGCCGCCATCGGGGGCAAGACCGGCGTCAATGTGGTTGAGGGCAAGAACCTCATTGGCTCGTTCTGGCAGCCAGCCGGGGTGCTGTGCGACACCGAGACGCTGGCCACCTTGCCGCCGCGCGAGTACCGGTCCGGTCTCGGGGAGGTGGCGAAGTACCACTTCCTCGGCGGTGCTGGGCTCGAGGACATGAACCTCGACGACAAGGTCGCTCGTTGTGTGCAGATCAAGGTCGACGTCGTGACGTCCGATGAGCGTGAAGGGGGCCAGCGGGCCACGCTGAACTATGG
>JBPCMH010000073.1:0-4581 GCA_051002495.1 Acidimicrobiales bacterium | reverse complement strand
CCCAGGGGCCGTAGAGCGCGATGTTTGCGGGCGGGTCGACTCCGGTCGCTAGGGACGCAACTTGGTCGACGAGGTCAGAATGCCGGAACTGGTCGGGATCGGTGTGCGCTAGCTCGCGGTCGTCGACGAGCATCTCCGCGAGCGCTTTGTCCCTCAGCGGAGGCTTCGTCTCCGGTGCGTCCCCGTTGTCCGCTTTGGTGTTCACGCTCGCTGCCTCGCCCCCAGCCCCACCCGTTCGGAGTTGCTGATCGTACAGGTGTTCGACACATTCGTACCCGTGAGGCCCGGCGGGACGGGTCGGCCCCGAACTCAACTCCCCCGATCGGAATGTCGGATTCGTCATCGGATGACGGTCAGTTGCTAACGGTTCGTTTGCAAACCGTTAGCAAGGAGCGTCCGGGTACGGGCCTCACTCAATGTCGTCGGACCGGCGAATCTCGGCCGGGACGTTGCGGTGAAGGCGATCAAGTCGCCGCGCGGGCAAAAGACGATGATCCTGGCTGAGCGGTTCCGATTGGAGAACCCCGGTCTTTACCCCCAGTTTCACCCGGGCCGTGGCGGTTCGTATCGCTACGTCCTTCTCGTGGCTCTGCCTCGAACGCCTGCAGCAGGCAACCGAACTCGCTGCATCCACCGTGGTGTCCGGTGGCGCGTAGTGGGTGGCCCTCAGGTACCGCTGCTCTGGCTTGGTTGACGTCGTAGTAGGTCCGACCCGACGGTGATGTGTACTCCGACGCAAACCGCACACCTGGGCGCCGGTTGGCGTTCGCGAAGCCGAGCAGCGGATCTGTTTGTGGGGCAACACGTGACCCGATCGCGTCAATCGGCCGCAGGGTCGTAGTTCCCCGACCCTCACCAGCACGAACGTCCTCGGGTGCCGCGACGACGGGGCCGGTGTCGAGGTCGTGGGCCGCGACGCGTGATCCGGTGACTGCAGCGCGATCAGTTGACGCGATCGCGTCAACGCCGGAGCCGAACCCGACGACAATCGCCAGAACCGAGAGCACGAGCGCGACGAGCAGCCGCCGGTGGTGCTCGGGTCGCTGTCGCTGTCATTGTGTCAGGCTGAGGGCCCCAGCAAGGTCCATCCGGCGAAGCCGAAGGCTCGTCTGATTCGGTCAAGCAACTCGGTCCGATCTGTCTCGGGCATGACCGGAATGGATGCCGGATCGAGCACGATGTCCGAGTAGTTCGCGAGCGGTTCCACAAAAAGATGCAGTTGCCGCCGTTCGTCGGCGTACTGAAGATCGTTTCTCCCGACGATCCGCACGGCGTAGCCGTCCGAGGATCGAATCCAGCCGGTGAAGCGTTGCCGCTTGAAGGTTTCCATCAGAAGGCGTCCTCAAGGTGCTGGAGGATCGGGTTGCCCTTGATGTTGAGAATCGGTCCTTCGATTCGGCCAAAGATGGAGGCACCGCCTCGGAATTCGCTGCCGATGAAGACATTTGCCTCGCCTCTTGCGGTTGCTGCGAACCCGGCAGAGGCGAGATCCCACAGGGGCTTAGAAATCCGATCGGCGACGGCCCCACGCGGTATCCGCTCCAACATGCGGCCGATCGCGGTCATCTCAAGCGTCTTGGACCCATTCGCGACCGCGTAGTCAGCTGCCGCCTGCTTGGCGGCCTGTCCACCTGACCAGAAGACGCGTGTCCCGCCTTCTGCGGCAACAACGAGAGCGAACGGTGCCGCGGACCTGTGGACGGCCGCCCGCGACGTGGCACGGCCGCGAGCGGTGGCGCCGGATGCGCTCGACAGCGATGACACCCCTGGCAGCGCGTTGTTCGCCGCGAGGTCGTAGCCGTACATCGAATCCTTGGCCGGTGTTCCGACGCCCAAGGCGCTGAAGGACACGCCGGATCGCGTCTGTGGAGACAGCAACGCGAAGACCATTGCGACCAGAGCGCACACGAGCACAAGGCCGCGGAGCCACCTGGTCGCGATCTTCATCACTCGAGCCGACTGCCGCTGGCTAGAGATCGGCTCTGTCGTTGTTCAACGCCGGACCAGTCGCCAGCGATGAGGTTCACAGTTTCGAGGCCGACGCCCTCGATCGACCAACCTGCAAAGTCATCGTCCTGGCGCCAGGCGAGTGAGCAGTCCTCACTGAAGCGGGCGAGCGTCGACTCGGTGAGATGGATCGCTCCGTCATCCGGCATGACGCGAACGGCAGCCATGCGGAGCCCGTAGTCCGCGTGGCGGGGGATGACGATCGGCGGATAGAGCGTCTCGCCCTCCCGGAGGTCGTACGCAACCACGAGCTCTCCGGCGTACGGGAGAAGCAACAGTCGGCCCAGTCGATCGTTCAGGAGGAGCACCCCACCTGTGAGGTCGGGCGCGAGGCTCTCGGGGATCTCGACATCCGCCGTCCACTTGAGGCGAAGCACGGCAGACGTCGCGCCCGACAGTTCGAGGGTCCCCCATTCGCCGAGCCGCGCGAGTCCGCCTGTGATCGACACGGGGCTGAGCGGCATCACGCTCACATCCCTGGCGCGAACCATCGTGCGTCTCCTCCGAGTTTCAGAACCGCGTTCCACAACGCTCGATCGCCGGTGATCAGCGGGATGCCGCGCTCAAGCGCCGTCGCCCCGATGATGGCGTCGTTCTCGAGCCCTTGTGCAGCTGCGCCGAATCCGCGCAGCTGGGTGGCGACTTGACTACGAAGAACGGCCGAGGTGCCGTCCTCGATCACCGGCAGACCGGCGGTCGAGAAGCCTTGTTGCGCCGCCTCGCGCTCGACAGTCGAACAGATCACCGCGCACTCGCCGGGCTTCATGAGCGAACGCGCTGCGGACTGTGCCTTCACCGCCGATGTGTCCAGAAGGACCTCACTGCCCCCTTCTGCGGCGCGAAGCCCCCCTGCCGACTTAGCACCTCGCAACGATCTGCCGATCGAGGAGAAGTTGATGGCTCCGACTTCGTCTCCGCTCGTCAACACCGACTTTAGAGAAGTCGTTGCCCTCGCCACTCGAGCGCCTGCGGCCGCTCGGGCGAGTCCGGCGGCCTCTGCGAAGCCTCCTGCTGCGCGCACGGCGGACACGGCTCCGACGGCGCTTCGTCCGAGTTGTGCGCCGCCGTATGCGGCAGCGATGGCGTTCTCGATTTGGGCGGTCGCCCGGCCGAATCCGTACGCCCCCGCGACGTTGGGGTCGTCGTCGTACATCGTGCCGAAGTTGGTGTGGAGCTTCCCGAAGGTGACGAGCGATGTGCCCTCGTCGACGAACCCGGCGCTGAAGTTTGAGAAGCTTCGGCCTGCGTCGAGGGCGGTTTGCTTGCTACCTATCGCGCCTGCCCAGTCGCGAACCGTCGCTCCGCCGATCTCGGCATTCGTGACCTTTCTAATCGCGGCGCCGGGTGCCTTTCCGACGGCGCGGACTCTTGAGGCCACGGCAGTTCTTGTCGAGGCGACCTTCTGTTGCACTCTCGCGACCTGCGTCGAGATGGTCGACGACACCACCGCGGAAGCGGTTTTGACGAGCGGCTGAAGGCGACTGGCGACAGCTCGAGTGGTCGACTTCGCGATGCTTCCAACCGTCTTGACCGCCTTGTTGACAAAGCTGGGCCAATGACCGTCGGCGTCGAAGTATTGGAGGGGGTCGGCGAAGGCGTAGGTGTAGCGGTTGAGTCCGATGGGGTTGTCGAGTCCGCCACCGATAGTGTCGCGGCTGGCGAAGCCGGCGTCTTCGGCGTCATACCAGCGTGCGCCCATCCAGGTTTTGCCGCTGTCGGGGTCCGTCCAGTCGGCTTGGAAGCCGATGGTGGTGCTGGCGCCGGTGGTGACAGTGACGGTCCCAAAGGGGTCGTATTGCTTGGTGGCGTCGAGGGCGCCGTCGGTGTCGAACAGGTGGGTGAGGTCGCCGTGGCGGTTCCGGCCCGCCAGGTGGGCGTTGGCGCCGCTAGCGTCGGCGAGGGCAACGAGGTCACCGGATGGTGAGCGGGGGTAAAGGCTGGTGCCGTCAGCGACGGGGTCGATCTCCGTCCCGGCGTAGGCGAATGTGGCGGTGCCGCGGTGAGCGATGCGGTCGAGGCCGTCGTAGGTGTAGGCGGCTTGGTCGTTGTAGTTGGTGAGCCGGCCGAGGGCGTCGAAGGTGTTGTTGGTTGTAGCTGCTCCGTTGGCGACCGAGGTGAGCGTGCCGCGTGGGCTCCAGGTGTAGGTGCCGTCGGGTCCGTTGGCGATCCGGTTGCGGGCGTCGTAGGCGTAGGTGTCTGCGCCGGCGGTGGTGCGGTTGCCGGCGTCGTCCCACCCGTAGGTGACGACCGTGGTGTCGGGTTTGGTCCAGGAGGCGAGTCGGCCGGCGTCGTCGTAGCCGTAGCTGTTCTGCCCGGCGGCGGCGTTGGCGGCGAGCTCGACGAGTTGACTGGTGAGGTTGTCGTCGGGGTCGTAGCCGTAGACCTCGCGTTCGGTGGTCTGGGAGGCCGCGTTCTTGAGGGCGTCCTCGGTGAGCCGTCCGGCGTCGTCGTAGATGTAGTGGCGCGTGGCGGCCGAGGTGCCGTACGCGACATCGGTGAGGTCGCCGCCGTCGTTCCAGGTGAACGTGCGGGTCGTGTTGGTGAGGGGGTCCGTCGCGGTGCGCAGCGCGGAGC